>NZ_JBHWYR010000032.1:0-55814 GCF_042728695.1 Bacillus sp. NPDC060175 | reverse complement strand
GTATGAGCCCGGTACAATACCGGGCTCATACCCTAGAGGCTGCCTAATGAAACGACCTGTCTAACTTTCAGGGGTCACTTCAAGGATAATCGGCTTTTTACTATTCATTTATTTGTAGTAGTTGAAGAAATTCTAAAGGTATAATCATATTAATTATTATCTATAAAACAATTCGTTTCTCAATTTCTGAATCGAAATAATGAACTTTGTCCATGTTTAAACCTAGCTCTATATTTGATTGACTTTGCACATCTAAAGATGTGTCCACACGTGCAACAAAAGATTGTCCATTAATATTAGAATATAGATATGTTTCTGCTCCCATTAATTCTGCTACATCAATCGGTACTGTTACTTTTGCGTTATATGGTAAATCCTCGATTTCTTTTCCATAATAAAAGTCTTCTGGACGTATTCCTATTATGATTTCTTTATTCGTATAGCCCTTATTTCGCAAGCCTTTCATCTTCTCTTCTGGCACTTCAATTTTCCACTTATCAATCATAACTGCATTATCTGTTAATACTCCTTTGAAAAAATTCATTCCAGGAGAACCAATGAATCCGCCGACAAATACATTCTCTGGATTATCATACACTTCTTTCGGTGTACCGACTTGCTGTATAATCCCATCTTTTAGTACAACTAAGCGCGTCGCCATCGTCATAGCTTCAATTTGATCATGCGTGACATATACAGATGTCGTTTGCAGCTGTTGATGTAATTTTGTAATCTCAGCACGCATTTGAACGCGCAATTTCGCATCTAAGTTTGATAAAGGCTCGTCCATTAAAAATACCTTTGCATTTCGAACAATCGCTCGACCTAAGGCAACACGCTGGCGCTGCCCACCCGAAAGTGCTTTTGGCTTTCGGCTTAAATACTGCTCAAGTCCAAGAATTTTTGCTGCGTGTTGCACACGCTGGTCAATTTCTTCTTTACTATACTTTCGTAGTTTTAATCCAAATGCCATGTTTTCATACACACTCATATGCGGATAAAGTGCATAGTTTTGAAATACCATTGCAATATCTCTATCTTTCGGTGTAACATCATTTACACGTTTTCCGTCAATATAAAAGTCGCCCTCTGAAATCTCCTCAAGTCCTGCAATCATACGTAATGTTGTAGATTTTCCACACCCTGAAGGGCCAACCAAAACGATAAATTCTCCATCATTTACTTCTAGGTTAAAATCTTTTACGATAGTCACATCATGATCATATTTTTTGTAAATGTTTTTGAATGATAGTTGAGCCATAATATCCTCCTAGAATTTGAGCTATATTTATAGATATTGTTAAAAATTATGATGACATGAATTATAAAACCTTCGAAATATCCTTCATACTGTCTAAAATATAATCCGCTTTCCCTTCTAAATCTTCCTTCCTGCTCGCACCCGATAAAACGCCCACTACTTTAATGTTACTATTTCTCGCAAATGTAACGTCTGTTAATGTATCACCTACCATAAGCACATCTTCTTCAGTTAGTGAAAATTTTTCTTTAAACATATGATAAAAGTCGCTTTCAGGTTTTGTTCTATTCACACCATCATCTGCACCTAAAAAATCTACATAATCATATAACTCAGTCATTCTCAGAGAATGAATAGCTGCATCAACATCGTCTGCCGTAACAACCCCAATAATATATTCATTGTCTTTTAAATATCGTAACGTTTCCTTTGCACCTTCCACTTCTGTAAATACAAGATCATCTGCTGTAGAGTACTTTTTGAATAGAAGACATACATTTTGAATAAAATCCTCTTTATCCACATATTGATTTTCTAACAACGAATACCATGCAGCCGCAATAAAGTAATTTGTACGACAAGCTAGTAAACTCGTACTCTCAAAATCGTTATCATTCATACCAATAATCGTTAAGTAGTCATCTCGTTTACTTTTTTCATTTGGATACGTTTGAAATATATCATCTAACACACGATGCACAATTTTGTACCAAACTGAATCTAACTGTATTAATGTTCCATCTTTATCAAAAATAATCGCTTTATTCACCTTTTATTCCCCCTACAACTTCATTCCATGTTTTCATATTTTTATTCTGAACTTTATTATGAATAGGATTAATAAATGCTACTAATTCGTCCTCTTCCCATCCCTCAACCCTAGCATACGCTCCTTCATTTAATGAAAATTCAAAAGTTACGTCGCTGCCAGATTTTTGTTCAATCATTTGCCCATTTATTATGAGTCTCCACTCACACGGTTTGTCAGTAGAAATGCTGTAAATAATATTTCCTTTAGCCTCATCGCCGACATATATCGTTTCACCTTCGTTTTGAATATCTATCGCTAGTTTTCTAAATCGAGAGAAATAAATTCTTCCCTTCTTGATCGCAGATTTTAAGTTTTTAATAGATAAACCGTTACATAATACATATGTTCCTGGATCACCGTAAATGGATGGGTCTTTTGATCCTGGGAATGTTTTAGACGGATGTAAATGCGAATCACTTCCTCCTATTCCCCAGATTTTAAGACCATTTCCCCACATTTGATCGAAACAACGCAAAGCTTCTAAAGTAGATGATTTACTTTTTTTGTAAGTTGGATCACACATAATTTCCATTGTATGAACATTTTCTAAGTTAATATTAACTTGGTTCGCCCAAGGCTTCATAAATGGATGATTCACACTCATTAAGTACCCTTTTTCTTTCAAGAAAGCAAATAGTTCATTCATTTTTTCGGCGCTAAATGATTCATCTACATACTCTGTAAAATCAACGAATTCTCTTATACCAAATATGTTGTAATGACCGAAAGGAGTTGTAAGTTCCATAGATGGTATAATTAATGTGTTTCCTTTTTCATAAGATGGCATAATAATATTGTGCTCCGTCGCATATAAAAAATCTAATTCTTGTTTCTCACATACTTTCATTCCAAGTTCATCATCTATCTCGCCATCAGTTAAATCTGTATGTTCATGAAAATCCCCTTTGTACCAGCGATATTCTTCATTTACTACCTTATTAAAACGGTCTTCATCGATAAAAACATTTCCCTTACAAAAGTGCTCTCTATTATACGTTCGTTCCAAATAATCATTCACTTCTATATTTACTGTATAGTCAACTTTTTCTCCGGTAAACTTTACTACTTTCTTTGCACAATGAGGGATATACACGACTTCTAATTCCCAATTACCTGACTGTATTTCTCCTCCAATACAACCAGCTGAGCAAAACTTTGAATCTTTCGAAACGACTAGTTTTTCATTTACAATTGGAGTTTGATATTGTACACGTACATAACCGTTAGGATCTCTCAAGATTAATAAAAGTGGAATTTTCCGGCTATCCCCTTGATCAATTGTTAATGTAAAGTTTGTAATATCAGTTTCATCCATTTGGAAACAGTGTTTATTTTTTACGAATGGAGAAAGTGTTATCTTACTTGTTATTTCGATCATCGCTCTCACACCTTTTTAAGTAAATTTTAGAGGCACTTCCTTCGCTCAAAAGCACCTCATATTCATACCACAAACCGGTTTACTTCTTCTTTTTCAGAGCTTTATCTAATTCTTCTTGCGCAACTTTAGCTGCTTCATCTAACGCTTTCTTTGCTGGAACTCCTTCAATCTCTACTTTATCTTTCGCTACATTTAAAGCATCATTGATTTTTCCGCCCGTTGGATCTACAAATGGTCCCACTCCATTATTGTTAGCTTGTTCTACTGGGATTAATGCTTGTGGTTGTTTTTTAACAAATTCAGCATATGGACCGTAATCTGTTACATTGTTACGAACAGGAATATAGCCTGTTGCCATGGACCATTCAGCCGTTTTCTCCGTACTTGTCGCAAACTTCATAAAGTCATATGCACCTTTTGCTACTTCTGGATCAATATTTCTCGTTAATGTGAATAAATATGTTTCTAGTTTTGGCGCTGGTTTATTATTGCCCCAAGATGGTTGTGGTAATGCTTCAAATGTGTTAAGGCGTTCTTCTTCAGTCATTCCTTTTCCTAATGATTTAAAAACAAATCCTTGATCACCAGATGAGCCTGTAAATCCTAGTGTTCTACCTTCAACTAAATCAATTACTGTTTTATCCCAATATTCCCATCCAGTACCACCTGAATGTATTTTCATAATTTTATCTTCATGAAGCCATGTGCGGAATTTCTCCCATACCGTAACCCAAGTTTCATCGTTAATTAATACTTTTTTACCATCTTCACTTAATACATTTCCGCCAGCACTGCGAACCGCATCAATTAAATTTGAAGTTCCCCACATTGGCATCCAGCCAGCATATGAAACATTTCCGTTTTCACCACGTTTTGCGACTGTTTTTGCTACCTTTTCTACACCTTCCCACGTCTTTAAATCATCTTTTGTAAAGCCATTTTCCGCTAATGCTTTTTTATTGTAATAAAAGATTTGTGTTGTACCGTAAAACGGAATTCCATATAACTTTCCGTCAATTGTTGCTTGCTCCATAAAACCTTTTCCATAATCTTCTTTTTTGAAATCAGTATCATTTTTAACAGATTCATCTAAAGGTACGATTAACTGTTTTTTAACATATTCTTGAATAACGTCTGAACCTAGTAATGCGATTGCTTCTTGGTTATTCGCTGCAAATCCACTTTGTAACTTTTGATAAGACTCATCGTAGCTACCCGCTTTTGTCGTTTTCACTATATATTTATCCTGGCTTTTATTGTATTCTTCTACAATTTGATCTACACGATCTGCAAGAGAACCACCTACTCCATTAATGAATGGAACAACAACCTTCTCGCCTTCTTTACTTGCTTTAACAGTACTTCCTTTTCCGCCTGAGCAACCCGCAAGTGCACTAACAAACAACGTTAAAACTGTTAGAAGCATGAATAGTTTTTTCATCCCACATATCTCCTTTACTATTTAATTACCCCTTTATTCCTGAATCAGTAACACCAGATAAGAACCATTTTTGTAGAATTAAAAATACGATTAAGAGCGGCACCGTTGCGATTGTACTTGCAACCATAATGTGTGACCAATCTCGTCCTAAAGAACTATTAATGAAATAATCAGCAATTCCATTCGTAATTAGTTTTTGTGTATTATCTTTCAAAATAAGAGCTGGCCAAATGTAATTATTATAGTTACCAATAAATGTGACCAATCCTAGAGTTACAAATGATGATCGTGTCATTGGAAAAATAATCTTCCAAAGAATTCGCCAATCACTCGCTCCATCAATTTTGGCTGCTTCTACTATTTCAAAACCAACTTTGTGGAACGTTTGTTTCAAATAGAAAATACCGAATACGCTAACAGCCATAGAAATCATGTATCCAAAATGTGAATTTAGTAGCCCAAACTTCCCTAATATTACATATACAGGAACATACGATACAGCTCCAGGGATCATATAGGTTGCCATCACAACACTAAACGTAATATTCTTGCCTTTAAACTTATAAAATGCCAACATATAAGCAAAAAGCGCTGACGAAACAAGTACATATATAGTAATGATGAAAGAAGTATAGAAACTATTAAATAAATATGTGCTAAATGGAAGTATATCTAATACTTGCTGATAATTTTCCCAGTGAAATTCTTTAGGCCAAAAACCTCCTTGTAATACTTCACTAGATGTTTTAAACGAACCAAGCACCATCCATATGAATGGAAAAATAAATAGTATACTTGATAACGCTAGAAAGAGATGCTTTACGATTAATGGACCTTTTTTCATATTATTCACCTTAATAGTTCACCCACTTGTCACCTATTATTTTGTTTATAATAGATAGTAGTATTGTAATGATTAGTATGATAAATGCGATTGCTGTTGCAGATCCCATATCAAATTGTTCAAACCCTTGTTGGAAGAATAAATAAAGTAACGTACGCGTCGAACCACTAGGTCCACCTTGTGTTAAAATTTTTATTTGATCGTAAGCCTGCACTGAAGAAATTGTATTGACAACAACTAAGAAGAAAGTTGTTGATGAAACCATTGGCAGTGTTACATATCGAAATTTCTGCCATGAATTTGCTCCATCAATACTAGCTGCTTCATATAAACTATCTGGAACTTTTTCTAATGCGCCGATATAGAAAATCATCGTCCAACCAACTAATTTCCAAACTGTCACAATAATGACTGCTAACATCGCTGTTTGACTACTTTGAAGCCAGTCCAAACCTGGTATCCCGAAAAAGTTTAGAACTTTATTAATAACTCCAAATTGAGGTTCATATAAAAGTGACCACACAATGGATACAGCTATCGTTGGCGTTACCCAAGGTGAAAAGATCATTAATTGGTACAATGCAGAACCTTTGAATTTTTTTCGGAAGAATAATGCGAATCCTAAACCTAATGCAATCGTTGGAATGACTGTTCCAATTCCAAAATAAAACGTATTTAGCAATGCTTGCATAAAAGAATCTTGTGTAAATAAATTGAAATAGTTTTCTAAACCAACAAAGTTAAAATCATTCGTCATAAAATCCCAATCAGTAAAACTAATACCTAAACTAATGAAATTCGGAATAATCCAAAATAATATTAGAGGTATTCCAACTGGTATTAAAAAGAACACAGCTTTTGATAGTTTTATTTGCATTCTTGCCACCTCCTAATTCATATTGTACGAGTATATTATTAACACAATGTTGTTAATTTGTTAACTGATTGTAAAAACAACAAATTAACAAAATAAAACAACATATAAACAATAAAAGAAGACTATTTCTCAACTTACTAAGAAATAGTCTTCTTTTTGTTTTTCTATACTGTTATTACTTCTACCCCATTACTTGTTAACACATTTTGCCACGCCTCATCGAGCTTAGCGTTTGTATATAATGCATCTATATCACTAAAATTCCCGCTTTTATAAAACTTTGTTAAATTAAACTTTGACTCATCTACCATCATTACAACTTGTTTGGCATTATGCTTTAACTGCTTATATATTTGTGCATCTTCAATATACGAACATGTTAGTTCTTTTTCTAAAGAAATTCCATCACACGAAGCAAATAACTTATTAACAGTGAAATGGTCAAGATAGTTTAACGTCATTTCTCCAGACAATGCTAATGAATTTGTATTCAATATTCCTCCAATGACTATTAACCTGCAATCAAAGGAATCATATTGTTCTTTAAGCTCAATAATTTTATTTACAGCTGGTATCGAGTTTGTTAAAATGGTCAAATTCTTTTTATCGTGTATGTAATCCAAAATTTGCATTGTGGTTGTCCCAATTTCAATTGCGATAATATCATTATCTTCTACAAGTTTACTTGCTTCCATTGCAATTTTTCGTTTTTCTTCAATATTCTCAGCTCGGCGCCTATCAAAATGAAATTCTAGTGTTTGATCTTTTTTCTTAATTGCACCACCATGTATTTTCGTAAGCTGCCCTTCCTTGTGCAACATATCTAAATCTCTTCGTATCGTTTCTGTTGTAACATTTAATACCTTCGCTAAATCATTCACCATAACTCGATTGTACTTTTCTAACTCATCTAGTATGTGTTTTCTTCGTTCAAATTGCGTGTACGATTTCATTTCATTAACACCTCTTCAAATTACGAAAAATATTGATTTTCTAAAAACTCTTATTATACGTTACTTTTAACATAACATCATTTACAGAAAGAAGGAACGATTATCTTCACTATATTTCGTCAAAGGAACAATGATATATATCACCATATTCACCATACTTTTTTATTTCAGGAAATCTATTTGTTTGGCGCCCTTTTTTATAAAGAGCAGCACTTTTTATTTTCATCTAAAATCCAAATTGGTTTAACAATAAAAACAAAATTATAATAAATAAAAATTTATTGTTAAACGATAAATTTCATGTTAGATTAAATAGATAATTAATAAATGAGGTGCTTTATATGAAACAAGGATCAACACTCTTTTTAAAGACAGCTATTATCCTTATTGGAATCCCTGTTCTTGCTTTATGTATATTTTTAGTTCCTAACATAGGGAATTATGCAGCGGAATTGTATCCCGATATTGCATATATAAAATATCTTGTTTTAATCAATCTGTATGCAACGGTGGTACCTTTTTATTTTGCTCTGTATCAAGCTTTTAAACTTGTAAGCTTCCTTGACAAGGGTAACGCTTTCTCAAAATTATCTGTTAGAGCTTTAAAAAAGATAAAAAACTGCGCAGTAACAATCAGTATTTTATATGTGGTAGGTATGCCACTCTTCTATCTTGTGGCGGAAAGAGATGATGCACCAGGTATTATTATATTTGGCATGCTCCTAATCTTTGCTTCAATGGTTATCGCAGTCTTTGCTGCCGTTCTCCAAAGACTTTTAAAAGATGCGATAGATATAAAATCAGAAAATGATTTAACGGTCTGAGGTGAATAACATGGCAATAATAATTAATATTGATGTAATGCTAGCGAAAAGAAAAATGAGCGTAACTGAACTTTCAGAGAAGGTTGGAATTACAATGGCTAACCTTTCTATATTAAAAAATGGAAAAGCAAAAGCAATTAGAATTTCAACTTTAGATGCTATTTGTAAAGCATTAGAATGCCAACCTGGGGATATTTTAGAATATCAACCTGAAGATACCGAATAAAAAGAGTCCTTCTTATATGAAGGACTCTTTTTATTGCTCATTACGGCGCAAAATTTATTTGGCCAGTAAACAATAAGATAATCGCGATAATCCAAAAAATAAAGAACGATGAGGACAGTATTAATGAAATAATAGCTATCCCCTTCTTCTCTGTTTTTTTCGTCATTGTGATTATTGCAATTATGATACCTACGCCTGTCAGAGCAATTGTAATATAATCTCCAACTATATTACCCGCATTCGCTATCCTCGTCGGCGTTATAAAAACGAATAAAAAACACATAATTCCGATGAGTAAAGATATATAGCTTATTATACTGTACTTCTTTTTGGGAACTATTTCGGTTTTCATAATTACCCACCCCTTCTATATAGCTATGAGTTCATATTAGTATGAATAACCATAATTTGGTTAAAAAATAAAAAACAGATAAAGCGGACACTTCCACTTTATCTGTTTTTTATTTAATATATAAACCTGCTATTTCTTCTTTATCATTATAAGTTACGATAAAGGTACGTTGTTCTTTACTATATTTTGCTACAAGAACAACAGTATATAAACCATCTTTTTCTTCAATCGACTTTTTTTCAATCTTTTCGAATGTACCAGCTTTTTCAATTACAGGAGTAAGATCCTTCATTTTCTCCTCTGATAATGTAGTTTTCATCTTGCTATCAAATTTATCATGCACTTCTTTATACTTAGTTTCATTTAGTAACGTTACAATTTCTTCCGCTTTCGGAATAAATTTTTTTGAAGTACTTCCATCTACTTTATTACCCGTACATGCTGCAAGTGCAAATGCCGCGATAGCACCAATGATTATGAGTAACATTCTTTTCATTTTAATACACCCTTTCTTTTTAAGAGCAAACTATAACTAAAAACAAGTAAAGCACAAATCGCTAATGTAACTTCTACAACGAATATTGCACTATTTGCAGGTACATATAGTGGTATAATGCCAGCTAATGTATTTACAGCCCCATGGATGAGAATTGCAATGATAACAAAACGGAATTTCTTTTGAACGACAGCTTGCAATACTATAAAGGAAAGTCCAACATGTAATACCATTGCAAAGATACGTTCAATCCCGCCGATATAATAATTTTCACTACCTTGAATTACGGTTTGTGTTAATAAGAAAGATACTACTGGAATACCGACGATCAACACCGCTTCAATACCACCATGCCCTGCCCCAAATAAAAATCCAGACTGCCAATCTCGTTGTTTCATAAAATAGCGCATTGCGATAAAGCGAGCTATCTCTTCAAAAATACCTGCTGACAAACTAAGTGCTACAGCAAATAATACTGGCTGCATTGCACTGAACATTGCAAAAGCTGTACTATTCTCCCCTAAATATTTCAGTATTGGTATACGGATCAAAACTTGTGATACAACAAAAGCCAATACACCTAACATATACGGGATATAGCGTTTCTTCCAAAAAGCATATAAAAGAGCAACAAGCGGTAACCCTATACTTATAAACGCTGTAAAAACAAGACCATTCATCTCGCTTCACCTCTTACTTGAAGTGTATAAAAATGAGTGAAGAAAGTATGTAGTTATTTCTTATTCGGTTTGATTTCCATCATAAATGGTTATCTTTTTTTAGTATGAAGGTTTGTGTGAAATAAGGGCTCTTATAAGTAGTTTCTAACATTGCGTTATTCGTTTTATTTATAATGCGTTTTAATGAGAATAACCCATACCCTCTATCCCCTACTTTACTCGAGTAGTTTTTCTCATAAATTTTTTGTAAATCAATCTCTTTATAATGAGAGCTATTACGTACAATAAAATATTGCTCTGCATTCATTTCAAAAAAGGCAATTTGCATTATCTTTTCCTCACTCTGTACAGCCTCTTCAATTGCATTATCTAATAAAACTGAAATGATGCGAATAAATGAAACAGTAGACATCGAAACCGTTTCAATTTGCCCTGGTATATCAAGCATTATTTTTATTTGTTGTTGCTGGGCAGTACCAACTTTCGCTCGTAATACGCTTTTCACTTCAGGAATATGTATACGAGATAATTTCGCAATATCGAGTTCATGATCATTTATTAATTTTAAAGTAGGAGTAATTACGTCATAATAAACTTGCTCGATTTCATTCACATTTTTTGTACGTATACCCGCTTCTAACGCAAGTAGCACATTTATATAATCATGGCGAAAACTAGCCAGTTCATCATGCATCGATTCTAATTTCTCCACATATTCGAGTAACTCTTTATCTAAACGTTTTTCATGCTCTTCCACTAACTTCTCTTTCGCTAAATGTGAACTCAGTAATACAATAAGTAGTAATACTAAAAACAATATAATTGCTGAAATAAAACTCAATTCACCATATTGTTGATTTAAATTTGCTAAAAAATCATTGGATGGACTCGTCAAAATTAATTCAATCATAAACCCTATAATTAGCAAAACATAACTAATATAATACAGCGGACTTCCTACAATATACTGTGCAATCTTTTGAATTTGTTTACGGGCTACTATAATACCAGCAAAAGTAACTAATGACACGCAAAGATGGATGATACTCCCTGTCCATAAATATAAATTAAATGGTGTTAACATAAATAACTTCATACCTAATTCAAAACACAACATTTTCACCAATGTAATAACAACCATACTAACTAGTGCAAAATATAAATTATGCTTAAATTTCAATTCATTTTGCATTAAACCTAAACTTATTAGAAATAACACAATTGTACTATTTAACTCTGGATATCTCGTTACTGTTACGACAATTGCAAGCAAAATAATAAATATGGCACTTAAAACTGCTAACATTCTATATGACAATCTATTGTACCGGATTAATTGAATGTATAAGAATGTATGACTCATACTAGTAAGTAGTAGTGCAAATAAATCATAAATATACATTACATCTCACCCTTTAACATTTTACGTACTTTACTAACTAAACGACGCGATACTGGAATTCGTTTCCCACTTTTTAATATCATCATTTTTTGCTTCGCATCGTAAGAAGACATTTGCTTCGTATTCACGATATATGATTGATGACAACGAAATAAACGTTCATCTATTATTTCAATCTCCTTTAATGCCCCGTAAAAATAAACGATACGATCTAACGTAACTAATGCTAAACGATGTGGCTCATCGGTCATAATATACTCAACTGTATGAAATGGGACTCGCACAGTCGCATTATTATTTTCAACAATAAAATCATCCGTAGGAATAGTAGCCTTATTGCGTGCCTCATATTGAAGCAAACATTGCTCAAATACTTGATATCGTTCTTCATAAGGTAAACCTTTATCAATAAATGTTAAAGCTGATACCATGTATTGATACGAAATTGGTGCAAATTCAGAATGCGTCGTTACAAACACAATAATCCCTTGCGTATCACATTTACGAATTTCTTGCGCTACTTGCAGCCCTTTACGTTCTTCTCTTTTAATCTCAATATCTAAAAAATATATCGGTACATAAGTCGCCCTTGGAATGTTTTTAATAATAGTTTCACTTTTACTAGTTACTTCAATAAAATCATAAGGCAACATATATTTTTCACAAATCTCTTCGACTAGCCGCTTCATTTGCTGCGCTTGTATTACATCATCCTCTAAAATGAAAATACTCATATTATCACTCGCTTTATAGAAATCTTTCGCTTACTTAAAAAAGTTCAAAAACACACCCGTTTATCTACAGATTTATCTATAAATATATAATTCACATCGTTATAACAATCTCCTTCTATACACTTGAAAGTATTAATCCACTATAGTTTTTTAAAACATAGAAAATAACCTCTACTTTCCGAGTAAAAAGTAGAAGTTTTAATCAAGCCATTTATAAAGAGAGCTCCCTATCTCTATCAATAACTACCTTAAAAAACTCAGAGTAATGCGATAAAGAATAATCCGCTACATCACTTTTACCATGAAACATACATGTTGAAATACCTAATTCCTTTGCAGGCAATAAATCTAACTCTCTATCTCCAATTGCTAGATCAATATTGTGCTTTTTATGTAAATGATCATAAGCTAAAGAGTTCGGTTTTCGAGGGAAACCATCGTCAATTGTAACCATATCGACGAAGTATTTGTCCCATCCATAATACTTTAAGATTTCCATAACTCCTGCCCTATGTTTATGTGTCATAATCACGTTTTTATGCGCAAATTTCAATATCTCTTCGACACCTTCAAATGGTTTCATATCTTTTGGAGTAAACTGTTTCTTCAAAACTTTAATCTGTTCTTCCTGTTCATTTGAAATGTTGTAATATTGAATTGCGTGGGAATATGATATTTTTAAGTTTTTGTATATTTCTTGTTTATCTACTGCATCACCTAATATTTCAGAAAGCATCATTGTATATGCAGGATACGTATTAAATAACGTCCCATCAAAATCCCATAAAATATTCATTTTATACACCTTCTATTTTGTACTTACTTACATTGTTACATATTGCGTATTACGAAATCCGCAATATCCCTCGGTGATTCCTTTTCCAAATAATACTCCTCAGCTTTCCAATACCTACTTTGAAACTTCGAAAGGTTCTTCTGTGTTTCCTCACTCTCGCGAAGAAACCTTATTTCTCTTGAACAATCCAAATACACCATATAATGAAAGAAATTTCTCCATTCTTTTCGCTGCAGAAAAACTCCTTCAACAATTATTACACCTACTAAAGGAAGCTGTATTTCTTTCATTTCACATGTGTCTGTTTCATCATGATAGAAAGGCAATTCTATTTGTATATCGCTTTGTAACTTCAAAAAAAAGTTTCGCTGCAACCAATCAATATCCCATTGAAGGTTATAATACTCATACCACTCCTCAAATCCAGTAGCATATCGTTTATTACGCTGCGTAATGTAATCATCAATATGGAATATATGAAACGGGATTCCACTTTTCTTCATATCTTCTTCCAACTCTTTAACCAAAGTTGTTTTACCCGAACGACTTAGTCCGTCTATACCTAGTATAAATCGCTCATCTTTATGTTCCTTAATAACTTTCATTATTTTATTTGTGCTCATTACTTTTGCCAATCTTCTTTTAATAATGAATAAACGACCGTATCATGAGCAACATCATTTTGAATCATATATTTTCGAAGTAATCCTTCTTCTTGAAATCCGGCTTTTTTTAATAAATTACGGGAAGCTTCATTTTCTATATATACGACAGCTGCAATTCTTATAAAGTGCAACGTTTCAAATCCGTAAGCTAGCATAGCCTGTAGTGCTTCAGATGCATATCCTTGCCCCCAATATGTATCATCTAGCTCATAACCAATTTCAGCCCGTTTATGATGATTGTTAATTAAATGAAATCCACACGTACCAATTAATTGATCCGTTCCTTTCTTCTCTATTCCCCAGCGAAATACGCTTCCCTCTTCATTACGCTTTCTAAACGTTTGAATAGTCGTTTTCGCTTGCTCAACATTTTCGAAAGAGTCCATTCCGAAATAACGAATAACGGATTCTTTTGAAAAATAATGGAACATCGTTTCTGCATCTAATAGTGTAAGTTCTCTTAATAGTAAACGTTCTGTTTCTAATTTTGGAAACCCCATCCTCTTTTTCTCCTTCTATTCTAATGAACTACAAATTTCAATATAATTACCGTCTGGATCGGCAATGTAAGCAATTGTTTGTCCCCACGGTTTCGTCATCGGTTCAACTAAAACCTTAATACCTTGTTCTCTGAATTGCTCAATCGTTTCTTGCACATTCTCAACAACGAATCCTAATTCAAAATGAGAAGACTGTAATACCCCTTCTGTAAGTGGTAATCCAGTTAACTCCCTTACATCCTCTCGCGTATTCATCGCTAAAATTGTAGTTCCAGTATTAAATTCAATATATGTACCGTGCTCTGCTTTTATAGGTAACTGTAAAATATCTTTATAGAACCTTAAACATTCCTCAAACTTTTCTACATATAAAATAATGTATTTCATTTTTAAGTTCATAATAATTCCTCCTTAACCTTCACCTCTAAAAATTCGACAAATGTTTTTAAAAACCTTGTACCTTATAGAGATGCGCACAAAAAAATGAGGCCGATTTCTCGGCCCCCAGCTTATTGGCATAAAACAGGAGATTTGGTTTGGACATAACCAGTTCTTACATTTATTATATTTTATTTTTTCTGAATTTTAAACATAATTAATACCTATTTATGTTGAGAAAGTTTTTTTACTTGCATAAATTCATACCGTTCAAGAAATGCTACAAATGGAGGTGTATACATATGGAACCAATGCTATGTCCAAGCTGTAAAACGAACCGAACTCGCTTTAATATTCTTGAGCAACAAGTAAAACCAGTGAAATTAAATCCACAAACTGGTCAAGTAGAAGAAGAATACACAAATGAAACGATGAACGCTTTTCATATGGCCTATCAAGGCCCTACTTACCGCGTCCAATGTGCTGTATGCGGGCTTGTTGAAAACCCAGAGCAATTTATAAAACCGGCTCAAAATCAGTCTTTCTAATAAAAAAGTTGCTTGTGTTTCAAGCAACTTTTTTATTCTCATTCTACATTTACTTTAGACTCTCTGTAATATTACTTTTCCTTTCAATATAAATAAGCGGATCAGTACAAGTAAATCTATTAACATATGTATAATTATAGATGGATAAATTGATCCAGTTGCAACATATACTCTTCCTAACATAAAACCTAAAATCGTTGTCCCTACTATACCTTTCCACCCTTGATAAAAATGCGCTAAACCAAAAATGATTGACGAGATAACTAGTACTCCTATTATCGATAGCGCTGGGAAAAGCTGTGATAAGTAATTCATCATGAAAGAACGAAATAATAACTCTTCTGTTACACCTGCTGTAATGCAAATAAAAATCCATAGTATTGTTTCTCGGTAATTATTAGGGAGCATTTCTGAAACATCACTCATTTGTTTCTCTGTATACTTTTGAAAAAGTTTACTTTTCTTTAAAATAATCAACGGCACTATAAACCCAATGCATACACCTATCCACAATGATATATTCATATTTTTAAAATACTTACTTACCATATGATTAGCAGATGGTAGTTTAAGTCCATACTCCTCAAATGGGATATTGATTGAGTATGATGTTATTAACATAATGATGGTTAACACCCACAGTAAACTCATTGTTCTTATATAAAAGGAAACTCTTGCATTTTTATTTGTTTGTATATCTTCTTTCAACCTATTGTACAGCCACTTACCCAGAGCCCCTTCACCTAAGGTCAAATATATAAATAACATAGTCAAAATAATCATTTTAATCCCCCCTTTCTATATTTTTAAAGGATTTCATTTTTTAATTTTTTTATCTTCCAAAATAACCTTACAAATATATACACATACATACAACCTAAAAATCCAATTACACCTTTTATCAAAATTGGAATCCTAACTTCCGAAGAACTTAGGAAACTAGGAGTCATGCATAGCATTGCAAATGAAAAAACAAATACAAGAAATTTAAATAAGTCTTTAAACTTTTCAATTTTCGTCTCTTTTTCCGAATATATATCTGGCAACTCGTTATCATCACCTACTTCTTTGCAAAAATAATTCCATTTTGTAAAACTCGTTACATGTTTCCATCCACACATTTCATATATATCAATATATTCTTGTTGTTTTTCTTTCGAATCTTTAT
Organism: Bacillus sp. NPDC060175; assembly: GCF_042728695.1. Taxonomy (NCBI): domain Bacteria; kingdom Bacillati; phylum Bacillota; class Bacilli; order Caryophanales; family Bacillaceae; genus Bacillus; species Bacillus sp. NPDC060175. Next base: position 39,480 of record NZ_JBHWYR010000032.1, on the reverse strand, counting down.
AATCCAATCTAAAATCCGCTTTATATACTACATCTTTCGGCTCAGTTTTCTTAAACGTATACATTACGTTATACTTTTGTAAAGCCCAACCCTTTTGATGCATTTTTCTCAAAAAGTCTTCTTCTTTTTCTAAACTCCATGCCGCGAAAAATTTGAGTACCTTCTTTGTCTCCATCTTCCATTCACTCCCCTAAAATACTATTCCCATTTTTAACCGAACGCTGTAATCTGTTGTACTCTAGCTCCAACACTTCTCTCCCAAATGGTGTTAACTCATAGCACTTTTTTCTGTCTGTAGATGCTACTTCAACAATTAACTTTTCTTTCAATAACTTCGTCGTATTCCCGTATAAAGTACCAGGACCGAGCTTTACTTCCCCATTTGTCATCTCTTCTACCATTTGCATAATTCCATAGCCATGCATTGGCTTTACGAGTGACAATAGTATGTAATACGTTGCCTCGGTTAATGGAATATATTTTTGTGCTTTCACATTCATTATAACTACCTCCGATACATCGTCTTATGATATATCGACTTACGATATATCATATATCGACATTGTATAATCATATTCCAAAATATGCAAGTGTAATTTTAAAATTAAATATCCATTTCTTCGAATTAAAAAATCATGTCAATTTTCTGAATAATTTGTTAAAATATAGAAATACTAGCTCTTTTATTATGAAAGGAATGTTACATATGATTAATAAATTAAAAGAAAATATAGGATCTGTGTTTGTTGGTAAGGAGAATGTTATTGATCTACTACTCGTTTCATTACTTGCTGAAGGCCATGTACTGCTTGAAGATGTTCCCGGTACTGGGAAAACTTTGTTAGCGAAAACTATTTCAAAAAGCATTGGTGGTAATTTTTCTCGCGTTCAATTTACCCCTGATGTACTTCCGAGTGATGTAACAGGTATTGAATATTTCAATCCGAAAACGAGTGAATTCGAATTAAGACTTGGACCAGTTATGACAAATATTCTACTTGCAGATGAAATTAACCGCGCGATGCCGCGAACACAATCTAGTTTGTTAGAAGCGATGGAAGAACGACAAGTAACTCTTGAAAAGCAGTCTACTCCTCTTCCGAAACCATTCTTTGTTATTGCGACGCAAAATCCGATTGAATCACAAGGAACTTTCCCTCTTCCAGATGCACAACTTGATCGCTTTTTAATGACGATTTCAATTGGTTATCCGTCTCCTCAAGATGAGCTAAAAATGATGCGTCGTTTTCGTAGCGATACACCTTTAGAAAGCGTCACATCTGTCATCTCTTTAGAAGAAATTTTAGAAGCACAGAAACGAGTAAAAGCCATTTTCGTATCCGAACCGTTAGAACATTACATTATTAAGCTTGCTCACGCTACAAGAAATCATGATTACATTGCTAACGGTGTAAGCCCGCGTGCTACATTAGCTTTAGTACGTGCCGTTCAAGCATTAGCCTTTTTACGCGGCAGAGAATATTGCACACCTGAAGATATACAATTTTTAGTTCCTTCCGTTTGGAATCACCGTATCGTCTTATCGATGGAAGGTGCCTTACGCACGACAAAAAATGAAATCACGCAAAGGATTTTAAAAGAAGTTGACGTACCTGTGGAGATTGAACAAGCATGAATGGACAGCGCGTTGTAACTGTACCTTTATTTTTTCAACTCCATATTATTCAATTAACTGTGCCAGGCGCTATACTATTTACGTTTTTTCTGCCGCAACGAATTATTATGTTTCTCTTTTTCTTCTACTATTTATTTGCGATTTTCATTTATAAATATGTCGCTTACATAGAGAAAAGATTTCAAGTTATAAATGAAAAACAAACAACTCGGCTTTTCCCTGATGAATCTGGACAGTTTTTTATTCATTTAAAAAATGGTGCAAATATACCACTCGTTAACGGCGTTTGTTATTTTCATTTAAATTCATCTCTTATACCGCATAAAGATCAAGGAATTGAACAAATATCAAAAACATTATTTTCTTTCCCATTTTCACAACCTGCTCATTCAGCACAAAAATGGGATTTAACATTAACCGCAACGAAGCGTGGTGTCTTTCAAATTGAACAGTTTGAATGTGTTTTAAAAGATCCTTTTCATTTATTAACTGTACATTTACCTGTTTTCGATAAATTAAAGACTGAAATCATTGTATATCCTACCCCTAAAGAAGTAGCCGGTTTACAAGAACTTCAGCAACTATTAACAGGTTCGTATCGAACGAATTTCTCTTTTTACAATGATGAAACATCCATTATCGGTGTTAAACGATATGAACGTGAATCTTTCCGCTCTATTCATTGGAAAGCATCTGCTAAAATGCAGGCGTTACAAGCGAAGCAATATGAACCTGTAAAAAATTATAGTTGGACAATTTGTCTTTCTTTAGCTGCTGATCGTGGGTTTGGTTGGAAAGAAAATGTAGAAGACCTTATTTCATTTACAACGTACATTTGTCAATTCGCAACGAAGCATCAAATTCCGTTTGAGCTATTTATTAGTGTTTTAGCAGAAGGTGGCCCTTTGCTTTTACCATTAAACGAAGGACAAACACATTACGCCAAAGCGTTAGAAGAATTAGCACGTATTTCAGATGATAGTACGCTACTTCCGAAACAAGGATTTCTTCACTATGTAACGAGAAAAAGGGAACGCTCATCTACAATGATATACATTGGTTTGCAGAAAAAGGAGCTCCCTCTTCTATCTCAGCCTACGTTCCTCATTAATAATGAAGGGATGGTGGAATCAGTTGAAAACTTGGCTCTATCACGTTAATGACTTTATTCTGCTCCTCCTCCTTTCGTTATTAACAGAAAGGGACGAACTAGTTGGTATTGCTATATTTTTAGTGACCGGTTATGTAGGAGTATTTCTTATTCATAAATTTATGAATAAAAAAACAACAGGTTTTGTACTACTGTTAGTTATTCAAATAATCGGTTGTTCTTTATTTCTATCTTTCTCTATTTTAGGCACAATATTATTACCACTGTTTTTCTTTATCGTACACTCTGTTGGACCGGGATATCCAGTACAAAAATCGTTAGGCGGTATTGTATGGTTTGTCGTTTCAGCTATATTTTATGCCCCCTTTCCGCCATTGTGGAAATTGTTACTATTAACTTTACACATTATGATTACATTTTGGTTAACAGGTTCCAATCGTAATCAACAGCTATTACGTTTCACTTCTATTATTACGATTGGAATAATTAGCGCTTTACTTATTCCGGTATTTCCTTATATTCGGCTTCTTTTTTCTTATATCATACAAGTAGTTGCCTTAGGATTTGGTTATGCTTTAAATCCATTGTTCTCGGCAGCTGCATTAAAAGATACAGACGACTTTTGGTCGAATAAAGGAAATTTAAAAGATCCTCAAATTAAAGAGGAATTGGGGCAGCGTCCTTTTGATCCAACTCTCATTAATAGCATTACAATAATAGCCTGTACAGCCGTCGCTATTTACGTCGTTTGGAAAATAGTAAAAAAACGAAAACACTTAAGTTTACCAAATATGCCTGTCTTTGAATCTACAATCATTACTGATAAAGAAGGAATTAGCCAAAAACGCTTCAAACAAAATAAACCACCAAATAACGAAATTCGAAAAGAAATTTTCAAACTTGAGAGTAAGCTATCCCCTCCTTTAAACCGAGAACGAGGAGAAACTGTTGAGGCTTGGCTAGAAAGAGTAAATCATGAAGAAGAGGTAAATATTCAGAGTCATATTATTATAGACGCGTATAATACAGTACGGTATTCAAATGGTGAAAACACTGTACTTTTGCATAAATTTAAGGAAGAAATTCATAAGCTTTATGCATATCAGAAGAGTTTAAAGAAGAAGAGAAAATAATGTATACAAAAAGACTCCTATTAAACTAGGAGTCTTTTTGTATAAAAGTCCACGTTGCTTTTCACAAATTATGCTTTTTTTCCTGCTTCAATTTCTAAAGATTCTTCATGCCACCAAAGTGTTTCTTCAGGATCCTCTTTAGCAATTTGATGTGCTTCTTTTTTCGATTCTACGGTAGGATAAGATCCTTTTAATGCACGTCCTGATGTTGTAACAAACAGTACACTAAATACAACTAATCCAATTACACTTACACCTGTTAAATAAAATGCTGGTGCCAGTGGATTACCAGTCGCATGAACTAAGTATGAACATACAAGCGGCGTTGTACCACCGAATATAGATACAGAAATATTAAAGGAGATAGAAAGTGCACGATAACGTACATCGGTGAAAAAGAGTGCTGGTAATAACGAAGGCAATGTTCCTTCATATACACTTAGGAAGAAACCTAAAATGAAAATACCCGCAAACATGGCTACAATATGTCCGTTACCAATTAATAAAAATGCTGGAATTGAGCATAATGCTAAACCAAGTAAACCAATTTGTACTACTCGTTTATTACCAACTTTATCACTTAATTTACCGAAATAAAGTGCCAGTGGAATCATAAGTGCCATCGTAATTGAAATAATTAATAAGCCAGTTGTTTCTTTGACTTTTAGTACTTGTGTTAGATAAGAAGGAATATACGAAAGGATCATATAGTTTGTAATGTTAAAGAAGGCAACAATTACTGTGCTTAATAAGAAGTCTTTTTTGTGATATTTTAATATATCCATAAATGAAAATTGTTCGTTGTCTTCAGATTCCTCTTGTGCTTTTTCCATCTCTTGAAAGATTGGAGATTCATCTAAATGACGTCGTAAATATAAACCGACCAAACCAATTGGTGCAGCAATTAAGAAAGGAATACGCCATCCCCAGCTGAGCATTTGCTCATCTGTTAATAATAACGTCAAAATGGTAACAATTACCGAGGCAGCAATGTAACCTGAGAGTGTTCCAATTTCAAGACCACTACCGAGTATACCACGCTTTTTATCTGGAGAAGATTCTGCGATATAAACCATTGCTCCTGAATATTCGCCGCCTGTAGAGAAGCCTTGAATCATTCGAGCAACTAAAAGTAGTATTGGTGCCCATACACCAATTTGTTCATAGGTTGGTAGTAATGCGATGAATAATGTAGAAAGTGCCATTAAAATAATAGTTGTACTTAAAACAATCTTTCGGCCGTATTTATCTCCTATTCTACCAAAGAAAATACCTCCAATTGGTCGAACTAGAAAGGCCGCCGCAAATGTACCAAATGTAAGTACAAGTTGCAAACCACTATCATTCACACCCGAGAAGAATAATTGACTTAAAATAACCGCTAAATAAGCATATAATCCGAAGTCAAACCACTCCATTGCATTCCCTATACCAGTAGCAACGACTGCTTTCCTGGCTTGTTTAGGATTGACAATATTAACGTCTTGAGGTTCAAAATTTAAATCATTATTTTGTTGCATATAGTAAAACAGCCCCTTATTTAATTTAACTTCTTTCAGCACACCTTCTCTTACTAGAATAAATTCAATACGAAGCACTTAAGGAAAAGCAACGTCTCCTTATCTGTTATTATTGTTTCACATAATTAAGTATTTGTCCAATGAGATGCTTTCCAGGTTAAGGAAATAAGTATTTAAAAAGCTGAAAAAAACACTATATTAGTGCCTTTTTCAGCTTTTTATTTTTTATTTTTTTCAGAGCATGAGAGAGCGTTTTTCTCTCCTATTCTCCTTTTGTTTGTATTTAAAACAAGTCACTTTTCAGCTTCAAATCATCACAGATAATTTCATCGTAGTAGAAATCAAATATTTATTTTTAAACACTAGCTATAGCTACCAAGCTATGAATACAAGAAATCAACTCATTAACAAATGTATCAATCTCTTCTTTTGTAATAATATATGGTGGAAGCAGACGAATGATATTCCCTTGAGTGACATCGACTAACATCCCTTTGTTCATTAGCTCTACCTGTATTTTCTTCACATGTTCATTCGTATCATTCACACTAATACCAAACATCATACCAGCATGACGTACTTCCTGAATATAATAAGAATTCTCTTTCTGAATTTCTTGTAGTTTGCCATTTAAATATAATGACGTTTCATAAGCTTCTTGCATTAAACCATCATCCATTAATGTTTTTAATACCGTTAAACCTAAAGCCGTTCCGATTGATGAATGAGCAAATGTTGTTCCGTGATCTCCTGGTGAAAATACATTACATAACTTTTCACCTACAATGATTCCTCCAAGCGGTATCCCACCTCCTGCTCCTTTACCAATTTGAATAATATCCGGTGTAATATTGAAGTTTTGATAAGCAAATAGTTTTCCAGTTCTGCCCATACCACTTTGTACTTCATCAACAATTAGAATTACATTATATTTATCACATAGATATTGAACACCATGTAAATATTCACTTGATAAAGGATAAATCCCCCCGCTTCCTAAAACAGGCTCTAGCATAATTGCAATTGGATTTTCATTAATAATTATTTTTTCTAGATCCTCTAAATTTTCTCGTTCTACTTCATATACAGGAATGGATGTTTTAGGGAAATTTTGATATATACTTTCTTGTCTTGTAAAGTGAAGAGCTCCTAATGTTCGTCCGTGGAAACTACGTTTCAGTACAACGACTCCGTCACGTTCTTCATTCGTAATAGATCTATATTTATCAATTAATTTTAAAGTTGTTTCTGTCGCTTCCGTACCAGAGTTTGTAAAAAAGACTTTTCCATTTTTTAAAGAGTAATCAACTAATTTCTTTGCATACTCAATCGCAACTGGGTTTAAAAAATGAAAAGGAAGATGCAACGATTTTGTAACTTGCTCCATGGTCGTTTGCACAATTTTAGGGTGATTGTATCCTAATACGTTTACTCCTACACCAGAAAATAAATCTAAATACTCTTTACCATCCACATCATAAAGTTTACAACCTTCTCCTCTTTCTATCGCAACCTTCGTACGACAATACGTAGGCATAATATATTCTTTATCTAATTGAAACCAATCCGACATGTTAAATTCCTCCTAGTTATTTTTTCCCGTTTTTCATGTTCATTATCTATAAATTCATTTACAAATTAATTTTTAAGATTGAAATTTTAATAGTGGTTTTCTTCCACCTCTTAAATACAACGTGTTATTTCTCTTCCCGATATTCATTTTTCCATAATTTCTTCTATTTCAACAGGTCCACTGCATGTGCGTTTTTTTCATCTAGCGGTATGTTACCAATTTGAACTTTGTATGTAATACATAATCAAGGCTAAAGAATCATATTTAGTAACAATCGACGAAAAAAATTTGGAGGCTAAATCGATGAATGAAAAATATGATAAACAGAGGCAATCTTTATTAGGAGAAGACTTAAATAAAAATCGAGAACGTAATGAACCAGCTAAACTTCACTCTCAAACAGTTGGTTCACGTGGACCTGTTTTAAAGCAAGATAGTGTACTGCATGAGGCGTTACAAGAATTTATTCATGAAAAAATTTTAGAAAGACCTGTTCATGTAAAAGGTTACGGTGCATTCGGTTATTTTCAAACGATATATCCGATGTCTGAACATACAAAACTGAGCTTTTTACAAAATTCAAATGAGAAAGTTCCTGTTATGGTTCGATTTTCATTTGCTGTTAGTACGAAAGGAACACCTGATACTGCTAGAAATGTACGCGGTTTTGCTACAAAATTTTATACAAAAGAAGGCGTATTTGATCTTTTATGTAATCACATTCCTGTCTTTTCCGTTCGTGATCCGATGCGTTTCCCTGAGACTATTAAAGCACTCTTACCTTCACCTAAAAATAACTTAATAGACCCTAATAGATTTTGGAGTTTTGTCGCTACAGCACCCGAATCCATTCATTTTGTTGTCCATTTATACTCTGATGCTGGTACCGCAAAAAGTCTTCGCCACATCCCAGGACATAGTGTAAATACATATGTTTGGAGAAACGCTGAAGGTAATCGAAAATATATAAAGTATCATTGGTATCCATTTGAAGGTGTACAATTCATTACTAGTGCGGAAGCAAATAAACTAGCTGCGGAAAACCCTGATTATAGTGGGAAAGATTTATACGATGCAATTGAGGCTGGTAAACCAGTCGAATATGGTTTATATGTCCAGCTCATGGATCCAAAAGATGAAGCACATCTTTCTTATGATCCTTTAGATGATACAAAAGTATGGGATGAAAAGGCTTATCCTCTAATACCAGTCGGTAAAATGGTGTTAAATAAAAATCCTGAAAATTATATGGAACAAGTAGAAAAAGTGTCCTTCTCTCCTTCTAATTTACTGGATGGTGCAGAATTGTCTGATGATAAAATGCTACAAGGTCGTGCTAACATTTATAGTGATTCTCAAAGAAGAAGAATTGGACCCGAATTTCGTAAAATAGCGGTCAACCAACAGCAAAATTGGACACCCGCTAATCAAATAACAAGCGGTGACGGAAGGTACGTTGAAGGAAAACTCGAAAGGATTTCTATAACTAAACAGGATGACTTTAAGCAGGCTGGTGAATTTTATACGAAGTTACAACCGATAGAAAAAGAACATCTTGCTGAAAATTTAGCTAATGATTTGAAAGTTATATCTGAGGATATTAGAAAGATAGTTATGGGGTATTTCAATCAAGTATCAACTGATTTGAAAACAAGCATTGAGACAAAAATGAAAGAGCATTAAGAAGATTAAAACATGCTTTACGAATGAGAATTCAAATCTATATTAATTATTTTCTTGTCAAAATCCAATGAGGTTATTTAATTTTAAAATATAAAGCCAATATACCCCTGCTCTAATTATAGAACAGGGGTATATTGAAGTAGTTTAATATTTAACATTAAATGCTTTACTTCGCTAAAAAATACAACTAGCAGCCTCTCAAACCAACTATAGTAAACTATTTTACTTCCACTGTATAATTCCCTGTTCCCCCGCCATATTTATATACACTTAAATAATATTTCCCTGGCTTCGCATTATAATTTCCAAGCAATTTGTTTCCATCACGTTTTGTTGCGTAAGTTACATAATTATTTAAGTCTGATTCAGAATATAGTACCCAGTTCAATCCAATGTTTTGTTCGTTCGTAATAGTAATTTGTAAATCTTTTGGGTCCTTTACATCAATAACAAATCGGTCAACCTGATCTTGATCGCTTAAGTTTCCTCTTAGTAACGTATTTAAAGATAGTGGATTCGCTGTTTCAAATGAATTATTCGGTTCTTTTTCTACAGCCGTACCTTCTTCTGTATTCACTCCACTAAGTACAACATCATATTCAAATTGTCCAGCATTATTAACACGGTAATTTACAAAATAAGCAGTCAATGTTTTATATCCAGTCCACTCTTTTCCTGAAAGACGTTTCAACATATCATTCGTTGCTTGATTCATCACTTTCCAGTCCTCAATTTCTCCTTTTGCCGCACTTCCTGTATATGTTCCCTGTAGTGTAAATGTATTAAAGAATTGTGATTTATTTTTTGTTACCTTCACATCTTTTAACTTTGCTTCATTTGTGATCTCTGACGTAACGTCCGAAAGCGATTTTGGATCATGCTGAGTTAAATACTCATCTGATACTTGTGGAATTGTATACTTATCACGATTATCAATAAGCATTTGCATATAAGATTGATATTCTTCATTTAATTTATTATCTTTGCTTAATGTAGAACGGTATGCATCGTAACTTGAAACATCATTTGCACGAATTAAATCATGCACTTTATCGAACATTTCAGGACGGTTATTATACATATATGATTGCAATGCAAACGAATAGTTATAAAAATCCCACGTTCCATATCTCGCATTTAATGTTTGTGCTGCTGTATAACGTTTTGCAGGATCATAAGATAATCCACCAATTATACTTTTTCGCGGTACTACACTATCTAATCGCGTTGAACCTGCAAAGAACTCTGCATTCCCTTCTTCAAACCATGTTAAACGTTCATCTTGATACATTTCCCCTTGTCCCCATAATCCCTGAACCTCGTATCTTCCCTGTAAGTAGTGCGTAAATTCATGGCGGAACAATTCTTCCAAACTATAAATACTTTGCTGTGGTGTACGTTCATATGTAAAGAAAGTCCCTGTTCCTTCAATATAAATCCCACCATTATTCGTTTCATATCCGTACAGTTGACGATTAAATTGATACTCATCTGGACTATTATAAATAACCATCGTTAACACGTCATCAGCATGTCCATTTTCAAGTGGTTTATCACTACCAACTGTACGATAAAATTGAGAACGAACTTCTTTTGCCGCCCAGTATAGACGCTTAATTTTCTCTTCACTAACTTTATCCCCAGCTTTAAAGACAATTGCTCCATCATCAAACGTATACGTTTTCGGTAAATATTTCTTTTTACCATCTTCTCGAATTTGATCTAAATTTATTGTTTTTCCGTTCGCATCTACTCCTCCGTAATTTGTAGTAATTTGTTCTGCCGCAACAAAATATTGCTCCCCAAAATGCGGATAAATCCTCATCGCTTCGGTAACAACTTGCTGGCCTTTTGTTGGTGTACTATAAAGCTTGCCTAATCGACCAGCATAATAAATTCCATTATTAATTAACCAGCCGTTTTTATTTGTTACTGTACCAATTAGTGCAAAACGATTTACTTCATTTATAAAGTTATCAATATTTCGATACCACATCGTATCTTTTGGCTCTTTTTCAGTCGTGTACATATCCGTCTGAATATCAAAGTCAATTCCCTTCATCAACTCATAAATAGCGTCTCCTTTCGTTCGATCTTCAATGAAAGTTGCAAGATTATCGTTATATTGTTTAAAAATTTCACCTGCATATAAAACCGTTTCAACATCAGCCGATGCATTTCCAATTAATTTTCCATACGATGAAATAACTTTATTTTGTTCTGATGTACCAAGTTTGAAATTCGGATTTTTTGCAATTGTTTTTAAAGCCGGTAAACATTTATCATGGTAGCTACGCTCATTTAGTTTGCTTAATTCATCATGGTAAAAACCTAAATAAAATGCTGCACGTAGAGCTTCTACTAATGTTTCAATCCCTTTTGAATCATCTTTCGTATAAGTTTGACCTTGTTCTGCTAGTTTATCAGTGATTGCTTGCATTCGACTATCATCTTGATAGAACTTGAGACTATCACTATTAAACTGAAATAACTCCGGGATTTGATACCATTTAATCGTCACAAGAAGATCAGTTAATTGTTTGTTGCTTAATTGATTTAGTTCGGCCATCGAATACTTTTTTTCTTCAGCTAACGGTTTAATATTATCGGTTGGTGCTAGTGGGCGCTGCGATAAATCCACTAACTTTAACCGTTTTGTAAAAGATGCATTTTCTTGTACTGTTGAAGAGTGCGCCAACTCATCAACGGATTTCTGTATTCCTACCGGCTCCATTTGTAATACGTTCTTCACATTTTTCTCTTTTGTCTCTGCTTGAATTTGCAAACCATTGCATGATATTGTCACTAGTCCCACACCAAGAATCAGCTTAGAAATTTTTGAATATTTAACCATACCATTGCCCCCTAATAATTTAAAAGAAAATTCTGAATTTTAAAACCAGAACATACTTATTTGTATGTACTTACAGTTCCGCTATAAATACAAGTATGATCAATGATGCAATAGTAGCTTGTTTTATACTATTACGAATACAGACTCCTTAAATACAATTCCCCTTCCTTACATTTAATACAAGCAAAAACTGTGCCAATGATATTTCTTATGAATAGCCAACATTCTTTTATTAATACTGTAGAATAAAATATACATAGATGGTTCAGCAATGTATAAATCTTTTGACACAAACTCCGCTCTCTTTTTATGATAAAAAGATCCGTTGAAAATTATAAGCACATTTACTAGCAAGTAATTTGCAATATACACCATCCTAAATGTTAATAACCTCAAAAAAAGAAGGTAAGTATACATAAGGTTAATATGTATACTTACCTTCTTCTATAGCGAGCTTTCAGCGGATAAAAACAACATTAATTAGTATTTCGTTACACCATTATATGTTATGCTACTCATTTCTCTTTTTCATATAGTCTTTTTCACATTGTAACGGTTTGTATTCAACAATCTTTCCTTGTTTCTTTTTTGTTTCGATTACTACCCATTCTCCTTTTTGTAGTTTCAAATGCTTCATAACATTTGTATCGTCTATTTCTTTATATAGTAAGAAAGCCTCGAACGGTTTTACGTATAATCTCAGATCTCCCCTATATCCTCCATTAGAAAAAACTTTCGTTAACGAATTATAATAAGAATCATTTTCCCGTCCACCATACATCAAATGCGCAGCCTCTAAATCACTTTTACTTACTTCCATAAACTCACCTTCATTAATATTTATATCGAAAGTAGATTTGATGTCCTTCATTATGTTTTTCACATACTTTTCATCACGAATTTTACTTTCCTCTAGACAATCTGAAGATAACCTTGATGCATCTGATTGGGAATGTACAACATGTTGAATAGATCCACATAAAACAAAGACGCTTAAAATATACAATATTTTTTTCATTCTTACATATCACCTCAAATAATTTAGATACTATATTATTTGAGGCTTACGATATTCTTATACTAAGCATGAGAAAGGACCTATAAAATAGACTTTTTATAGGTCCTTTCCTTTTAATATTGCTTTATCAAGTTCACCGGTGACGCAAGTACCTTACTACTTTTCACATCATATAATCCTATAGGTGTTACTCGTATAAATGGCAAGTGCGTCGCAGAAAAGAATAAAATCGTAAATGCTGGATCGTTATAAGAATAACCTCGTTCTTGCAGTAATTTCACCATCATTTTCTCTTTATGTATTAATGCGCTCATTTTTAAATCGGACATAATCCCGAGTAACGGTAATGCAATTTCGTGTAACACTTCATTTCTTTCTGCTATTACCATACCGCCACCGAGCTCTTTTACTCTATGAAAGGCTGTAAGCATATCTTCTTTCCTTTTTCCAATAAGAATGATGTCACCTGTACCGGAATAAGAGCTAGCAAGACCTCCTAATTCATTCGCAAAGCCTTTCACAACTGTATTCACTCGCCAAGTACCATCGCGGGCAATCATCATTAGGAAACATTCATCATGTTCCATGGAAAGTTCCTCAACGTTTAAGTCGATTTCAGTTACATATGGTTTTGAAATAACATCATTTAATAATTTTATACCTGTTGTTTCAGAAAAAATCATATCTTCTTTCTTTAAAGACCAGTCTAGTTGTAGAGGGGTTACTTGAAATTCATCCCATTCTATACGTAATGATTTATTTTTATTTTCTCCATCACGTTTCATCCATTGTCCTTTTGCAATTACACTAATCGGCACCGGGTTTTCTTTACTTTCCAAAATATTAATATTGGCGATTCTCCCTGTGGCAATCGCGCCATGTAAATACTCCATATTATAATAACGAGCAATGTTATAGCTTGCCATATGGTAAGCATCTATTACCGGAATCCCTTGCTCAATCGCTATTTCTATCAGTCTATTCGTCATTCCATTTTCATAAAATGACGGATGTGAACCGTCTGTTGTGAAAATGAATCTATCAAATTGTTTCACACCTAATTCCAATAGTTCTTTCAGTAAAACTTCTAAATCCGGCCGAATAGAAGAGTTTCTTAGAGAAACAGTATAACCTTGCATGAGCCGAGTTAACGCCTCTTGTCCAGTCATCGCTTCATGATCACAATCCGTACCTAATAGTTTTAACTTTGCTAAAGTCGTTTCAGATGCCCCCGGAAAATGTCCTTCTACTTTTTTCTGTAATCGTTTTGTTTCCTGCACCCAATTTAACATTTCATCATCGCCATGTAATAGTTTTGGCCATGCTGTTAACTCGCCGCCTTGAAGAACCGCTTCATGCTTTAACCATTCTATTATTTCTTCACTATTAAATAAAGATTCCCCGTTTTGCAGCTCAGTCTGCCCATCAAAACGACACCACCAATACATACTTGCCGGAATCTTTTTAAATTCATCTAATAAACGAAAAGCTTCTTCACGTTGTAATGTAAAAAATAAAGTTAAATTATCATTAATAAAAGTTGTTGTCCCAAATTGCATCGCATGATTTGCTAAAGTTTCTGGATTATATAATTGATATGGATGTGCATGCGGTTCTATGTAACTAGGAACTACATATTTCCCTTCGCAATCAATAACTTCACAATCAGTTAATCGCTCTGGCAGTTTTTCTCCTACGTATACAATTCGATCATCATATACCCAAATATTCGCTATCGTCCATTCACGTAAGTATGAATTTAAATACGTTGCATTCTTTAATAAAATGTGCGGACTTCTCGTGCCATCTAGTACTTCAACATGTTCTCGTAATTGCTTATTACTCCATTTATAATGATTTTGTCCCAATGTACTCAACTCCAAATCTATTAATTGTTATATTGGTTAAAACGAGCAATAGTTAATCAACTAAAGTATTCTCCATTCATAACTCCCCTGTATAAATCCCTATAACCTTTATTATATGGAATGGTTGCAAAAATAACAATTTTCAGAATTAAAGGTATACCTCTTTGCTCCAAAATAAAAAGGATGTCATGCAACTGACATCCTTTTTATTTTTATACTAAGCAATAAGATTGATTTTCACTTTGAAATACACTTGATGCCATATCATAGATGCTAATACTGTCCATAGTTACAAAATTTAAAAAGCACCTCTTTTATATACAACAATAGCAGAATCCAATTCATTTTCTTTTTTCTATTTATTAAATTCAATTTGCATCATTTTATTAAACTGCGTACCAATATCAATCGCACCTAAAGAGTTAATACTGACAGACAATGTATGTTTGCCTCCAATTACTCCCCCAGCAAAAGTTGTAAATCCAGGAATTGCCCCTCCGTGACCCCAAATTGAAACACCGTTTGGAAGTTTAGTCTCATAGATTCCAAGACCATATCCATCACCAACACCTTTTCCTTCTACAGGAACTGTGGTAAGCATTTCTTTTAGTTGATTTTCCCTCAGTAACTTACCACCGAGTAAAGATGAAAAGAACTTATTTAAATCGTCCGCATTAGAAATCATATCTCCAGCTGACTTAGCTAAACTCGGATTATAATACGTTATGTCTTTCAACTCGCTTGTTCCTTCAATTTTCATATACCCTCGAGCATGATTCTTTCCTGGGATAACGGTTGAATTCCCTGGTAAAAACGTATTTGACAGATCCAAAGGTTCAATAATTCGCTTTTCAATTTCTTCTGCATAAATATTTCCAGTTATTTTTTCAATAAGCATTCCTAATATTACGTATCCTGTGTTTGAATACGACCACCCCTTACCTGGCGAAAAATCAGGCGGTAGAGAAAGCCCCATTTTCACTATTTCTTCTGCTGTATACGTTTTTTTTGAATTCATTATGTCAGCGTCTTTTGACTTTAAGTATTCAGCTATACCACTCGTATGATTCAAAAGTTGACGTATCGTAATTTGATTGCCATCATACCCATTTCCTTGAATGAGACCCGGTAGCCACTTTTCAATTGGATCGTCAAGTTGTAAGCGATTTTCTCCTACTAATTGAAGAACAGTCGTAGCAGTAAAAGTCTTCGTCACACTACCAATCCGAAAGCGATAATCCGATTTCATCGGTTGCTTTGTACTTAAATCCGCCACGCCAGCAGTATAACTACTAGTTTTTCCGTTGTTAGACGTCTTAGCTAATATCCCTGGCGTTCCAAGCTGTACTGTTTCCTGCATTACTTGTTTCCAACCATTTCGGTTCTTTTGATCATGTGATTGTGACGGACTAGATAAATTTTGAACAGACTCTGCTTTCACAGTAAAACCTGGTGTGAATAGAGTAGTACCCGCTAATAAAACTGCCAAACTTGCTAACTTAATTGAATTACATTTTTTCATAAGGCTTTCACTCCTCTATTAATATCGTATTGATGATTCATTCGTACAACCCTTTTCTTCACTAACAATATAATGCCTCTATTTTAAGTACTGATAATTTCGTTCCTAACAACCTGTAACTTTCACTTTTTGACATACATGTTGTGCCAAAAAATCACTACTATTTCTTGCAATACTCCATTATCTAATTGATTATTTAAGTTAATTTCTTCCCCCTTCACATCAAGTTATACTTTAATCCTATATGATAAATCTCTCTTTTTTCTTATCCATTCCTTACAAAATGCTTACGTTCAAATTTGGATACGATAAGCTGAGAAAGAGTTTTGTATGAAAATAAAAAGAGAACATAACAAAAGCTATATTCTCTTCCCTTCTTATTCATATCGCAAACATTCAATCGGATCTAATTTTTCTGCTTTATTTGCCGGTAGTATACCAAATGCAAGCATTATATTCATAACACCGATGCCACCAACTAATAACGAAATTCCAGCAATTCCGCCAAAGACCATTTTCATCATATTCGTAGACTCTTCTAAATCCCCCATAAACTCGTTTCCATCCTCTGGAGCTTTGAATTTATGTTCAAATTTAGGCGATTTAATTTCATTTATACGTGCTACTGCTTCTTTCCCAACACTTTCCCGATCATCTCTAGAATGTAATTTCACTGTGGCCGTATCATATTCGCTTACTCCTGAAATTAGAGAAGTGAATATGAGTGATCAAAATAAGGAATAATTCTATTCGATTCATCCCCCTCTTTTCACAATAGTTCAACTATCTATTACAACTATGTAAATTCGAGAAAAATAAAACTACCTGCCTCCAATAGACCGTAGAGAACAGGTAGTTTTGATCTTTTTCAAATTTCATTTTGAATCGAAAAATTCATAAAAAACGTCATTATTTATGTGAATTCTCAAAAAAATAACATTTTTCTCGTTATATAGATATAAAATTATTTTAGCTTAATGTTGATGTGGTAGACCCCTTTTGAACCGGTATGTTTTTTGAAGCTAAGCTTACAATAATAGTTATTACGATATTAATAAATAATACTATTGCTCCTGTACTAATGTCGTTAATAGTGTGTGGGACTGTTGGAAAAAAGGTTGCGACTTTTATATTAAAAATCGTAGCATACAATACAAGGAGCACTCCTGTAATAATTCCAGTCATTGCACCATATTTATTAATATAATTTTTTTTGGAAAAACTAAGGAATAATGCAGGTGCCAATTGTGCGATAAGACTGTATGACATGATATTTAACATTGCAAGTGCTGTCCCGCCAAACACTGTGAAGATTAAAGCAGTCAAAGAAAGGAAAATGATGAATAGTTTTGAGGCTACTAATTGTTGTTTTTCGGTAGCTTTTGGAAACACAACATTGTAAATCCCTTTTGTTAAACCAACAGATGCAGACATTAACATAACGGATGCTGGTACTAAAGCCGTTAGTAAACCAGCTGCTCCAACTATTCCAATGACCCAAGGATCAAATGTTTGAATAGATAATCTTAAAAGAGAAAGATCTCCATCAGCTCCTTGTAAACCAGGGATTTTTACGATAGCTGAAAAGCCAATAAAGAACACAAACAGTAATAATATAGTGTATAAAGGTAGGGTAATTGCATTTTTACGAAGTGCTTTTTCACCATTTGCTGAGAAAACCACAGTGAAAGAAGTCGGTAATAAATAAAAAGATATAGCATTTAAAAGTATAGTAGAGATAAACCATGGTACACTTAGTCCTTGATCGGCTAACGTTAACAATTCAGGTTTAACGGCCTCAACAGACTTAAACATTTGCTCAATTCCACCAAAATAGTGGATAGGAATATATAGACCTAAAAAAATAACTACTCCCAAAATCATAATATCTTTAATCACAGCTGTCCAAGCTGAGCCATGAATACCAGAGAATATTACATATGTTGTAATAACTATTGCACCTATAATACTTGCAGCTATTGGTGAAATAGCTCCAAAAGAAGCCTCTGAAACAATGATCCCTAACCCTTTCATTTGTATACAAATATATGGTATAAGGGCTAAACTTCCCACAATAGCTACTATAACCCCCATTGCACGACTATCGTATTTAGATGCAAAATAGTCAGGTTGTGAAATAATACCATGTTCTTTACCGTATCTCCAAATTTTAGGGGCAATCCAATAAGATATTATATATGCTAAAAATATATACGTGGGCACATAATATGCAGCAGCACCTTTGGAATACGCCCAACCACTTCCCCCTAGAAAAGTAAAAGTCGTATAAACCTCTCCAGCTATTAATAGGAATACGAACAAGGTTCCAAAACCTCTGTCACCAACTGAAAATTGCTGCAAATTCATCTTTTTTCCTTTTCTTGCTGCTATCCCTAAACAAAGAGATAGGATTAAGAAAATAAAAATAATAAATAATGATATATTCATTCTGTCTCACTCCCTTTATTATCGGGATCAAGCTTATAAACAATGGTTAAAATAATTGAGGAAAGTACCATCCAAAATACAATCCAAAATAAAAGAAAAGGCATTCCTAATACGTAAGGCTCAATTCTATTTGCAAATGGCAAGAATCCAACACACCCTATAAAAGGGATTAAGAGTAAGAGTTTAATATATTTCAAAATATGCTCGACCTCCTATTTCATGGTTTGAATTTTTATGGATTAAGAACCGCTATCATAAAAGGATTTGTTAACTTTTAAAATTTTTAATTTTCTGTCCCTTTTTACAAAAAAGGATCTGACCACTTTTATGCATAGCCAGATACTCTCTCCCATCTAATAAGAGGGGCTATTTCGTTTTTTAATTGATGTATAAAATAATGCGAAGTACTATAATTGCCCCCTCTTTTGCCTAAATCTAATTTTTCATCATTAAATCATTCTCTTTTTGATAGACAATTTCTCCATCAATAATCGTTGTCTCCACTTTCAAATCCTTAATACGGTCTGGTTCAGCCTTTAAAATACTTTCACTTAAAATAACTAAATCAGCTAATTTCCCTACTTCTAAGCTACCTTTTATATCCTCTTCAAAACTTGCATAAGCGCCATTCCATGTGTAAAGTTTAATCGCTTCTAGTACACTAATGGATTGATTCGTGCCAATTTCGACTCCAAATTGGCTTTTTCTATTAACTGCAGTATGAATTCCTAATAAAGGATTATAATCCGTAACCGGTGCATCTGAACTACCTGCTGCAATAATACCTTTATCTATATAGTCACGAGCAGCGTACATATAATTCACACGTTCACCATAATTGTGAGCATATATCTCGCCATATTCATATGGAAATGGTGGATTTGGAATAGGGATGACTTCCAGTTGTTTCATTCTTTCTTGTAAATCTGGGGTTGAAACTCCTGCATGCTCGATTCG
The DNA here is from genome assembly GCF_042728695.1 of Bacillus sp. NPDC060175. Taxonomy (NCBI): domain Bacteria; kingdom Bacillati; phylum Bacillota; class Bacilli; order Caryophanales; family Bacillaceae; genus Bacillus; species Bacillus sp. NPDC060175. The sequence continues at coordinate 20,157 of NZ_JBHWYR010000032.1, read as the reverse complement.
ATGACGATGATTTTTCCTTGGTGCTTCTTTTAACGCTCTTTCTACGCAATTTAAATACATTTCAATGGCTTTATCACCTTGAGCATGTACTGTAATTTGATATCCTTTTTTATGTGCTTCACCTAAAACTTTATATATTTCTTCCTCACTATAATAAAGAATCCCGAAATTGTTAGGATCACTGGAGTAGGGTTCTCGAGTTGCAATCGTTGGACCAGAGCTACTTCCATCTAAAAATATTTTAGCCGGCCCAACCCTAAATTCCTCATCCCCTGTACCGGTTACTATCCCTGCATTCATCATTTTATTTACAAATTTATCGGATTCATTTATGGTACCAATTATTGCATATACCCGAACGCCGATGTCTTTAGTTTTTATAGCTGTTTGTAACAAACGATAACAATTAGAATCAAAAGTAGCTGCCTCATGAATACTCGTGATACCCCCTGAAATGAAATGATCCGACGCGATTTTAACAGCTTTCATAAGTTCAGCATCTGTATAGCTTGCTATATCATTCATCTTCATATTTGCAGCCTCAAATAATTTCCCTGTAATTTCTCCCCTCTCATCCTTTTCAATTACTCCACCTTGAGGATTCGGTGTATTTTCGTCAATTCCAGCCTTCTCTAGTGCTGCTGTATTTACGATACAGATATGTCCGCACGTACGAGAAATGATGATTGGATGCTCCGTTGAAATGGCATCTAGCTCTGCAATCGTTGGATACCTTTTCTCCTTTATGGTCGTTTCATTAAACCCCCAAGCTCTTATCCACTCACCTTCTGGAATTTCCAACGCTTTTTTCTTAAGCTCATTCAGCACATCTGCAACAGAGTCGATGTGACTTTCTTTACAACTGATATTCAACTGAAAAACCCCATATAAAACCAAGTGTGTGTGTGCATCAATAAATCCAGGAAGAAGAGATTTTCCTGCTAAGTCAATGACTTCCGTCTTCTCTCCAATAAATTTATTCATTTCTAAATTTGAACCGATCCCAATTATTCGATTATCCTTTATTGCTACAGATTCCACTATTGAGTTTTGTCTATCTGATGTAATAACTTCACCATTAATAAATACTAGATTTGCATTCATACATACACCATCCTTTTTATATAAGTACAAATTGAAAAATCGACAGAAAACCTTTCTTTTTAGGTTGGAGAGAGAAAACGGGTGCAGATCACCTTTTATTCTTCGTTACCGTGACTTATATGCCAGAAAGTCAAAATGGATATATTCTTGGTATGTCTATCATCCTATTAATTGTAGTAATGCATTATTAAAACGCTTTCATTTAATGGCATTTCTAGGATAAGCTGTTTTTCTCTGTTAGTAAAAATGGTGACCCTCTACCATCCCATTAAAAGAAAAAATACTTGATAAATAGAAAAGATTCCATTCAATACCTCCCTCTATACATTAATAGTTCCGCACTGTACACTTTTATAATGCAAAAATCATGCCATCGATTTGGAACGAAAATATAGAAAATAGACAGAAAATTATAAAAAATACCTTTAAATCTAGCTAATGTGGGATATAATGAACTCAATTCGTTTCAACAGATTCATAAATGGTTCATTCTTTTCACTAATTTCCATCCATTTTGAACCGCTTGCGGTTCAAAATGGGTACATTTATAGGAGGATTCAAGCTATGTCCGACATTCCTGTCCAAATTGAAACCAAATATCTCTTGAAAATTCTTGATAGTCTTGAAAGTGGGATGAATATTGTTGACAAAAATGGAACAATTATGTGGGTAAACCAAGCATGTTGTAAGCTTTTTAACAAAAGCAAGGAAGAATTGATTGGTAGAAATATTTTCGTTCTGAAAAAAGAGGGGGCGTTCACCCCATCCGTAATCGAAATGGCTTTACAAAATGGAAGTACTGTAACCACTGTGCAAGAAATTACTGGTGGTAATAAGATGACAGTAACAGGGGACATTATTTTGGATGAGCAGGAAAACCCCATTTATTTTGTAGCACATGGTCATGATATAAGCAATTGGATGGATAATGTTTCTAAACTAGAATGGGAAGAATTAGCCCCCGTATTGAAGCGGTATTTGCTAGAAATAAAAAAAATGAATACCCGATATATTCTAATAAAGGAGGAACAGTCCTTTATCGGACATAGCAAAGTACATAATTTGCTTGCTGAAATCATGGAAAGGGTGGCAAGTGTTGATTCAACTGTGCTTATTAACGGAGAAACAGGAGTTGGAAAAAACGTAGTTGCGAAGCGTATTCATAAGTTGAGCGAACGAAACAGTCAACCCTTTATCCACTTAAATTGTGCAGCAATTCCCGATACACTTCTCGAATCTGAATTGTTCGGCTACCATAAGGGAGCCTTTACAGGTGCTAATTCAAAAGGGAAAACAGGGCTCGTCAAAACAGCCGAAAAAGGAACGCTTTTTTTGGATGAAATTAGTGAACTTCCGCTACATCTGCAGCCCAAACTCCTCCAATTACTGCAGGACAAGACCTATATGCCTATTGGCGGTTCACAGTTAGTAAAGGCTGATATTCGCATTATTGCAGCAACAAACCGCAAAATCGAGGAAATGGTAAAAGAGGGAAAATTCCGGGCCGATCTATATTATCGACTTCATGTTTTACCAGTAAACATTCCGCCGCTACGCGAGCGACATGAAGATATTTTTCCGCTACTCCATTTCTATTTGCAAAAGTATAACCAAATATTCAACCAGACACGTACCTTCTCGCAGCAAACGATAGGTGTTTTACAACGTTATCAGTGGCCCGGAAATATTCGCGAATTAGAAAACACTGTTGAGCAGCTCGTTATTATGGCTAAAAAGGACAACATCTCGACTCATGATTTACCAGAACGCTTTCACTCAGTAAGCATGGAAAAAGAAGCTTTACAATCTCTGAAAAAAGGAAACAATTTAAGCGAGATTATCGAAAGTATGGAAAAAACAATTATTGAACAGGCAATTAAGGAAAATAAGACTACACGTAAAACGGCAAAAGTTCTTGGAATTACTCAAACTTCACTGATCCGTCGGTTAAAGAAATACAATATCCGCAATGAAAAAGAATAGTGTTTTTGTTGTAGGGGATTAATTTTTATCTTAGCTTGATGCTTCTAAGCAACTACAAAACTAGGTTATGCTACAGTTTGGCTTAGCCATACGAATAAAGCTATTAAATCTTGTGCTTGATACTTACTTGTCCTCTGTACAAATCCAACATCTCTAGCTAGATTCTGTAAAGTATTTGGGGATAAAAGACTTTGAATCTCCAGTGCAAATAATTGTAAGTCGTTAGATACAGTAACTTTATATTTATCATAAAAAAAGAACGTGTTTTCATTTATAAACACGTTCTTTTAAATATTTCAAACACTATATTCACTTTTACCATCCTGCACTAGCATTCATACCATTTCCAAGAATAGTAAGAAATAGTGGCCACAATACTGGTCCTAACGTAAGAAATATATTTAGAAGTATAAGTATTCTATATCCCACGGTAAAATTATGATTCTTACGATTTACCAGTACTAAAATAACTAATAATATTATGGTCGTTAAAAATAAAAGTAGAATTAGCAACCAATACCATACCATTAAACTGAGACTCCATGGTGTTAATAGCTCGTGTATTATACCAAATGTGATTCCTAATACTCCAAAACTAAAGGTAGTAACTGTTGATTTTATAAGCAATTTATTTAATGTTTTTTCGTATGTATTTTTACAATATAAATCTATTAAAGTGTATAAAGATAAATATGCCATTAATACACCTATCCAAGACAATAGCCAGTCTCCGCCCCCTCTAAATAACATGAACAGCAGCCAACACATCCCTACTGCAGAAAAAGCAAAGGATATAAGTATGCTTTTCAATACCGGTTTCATTATATTTTCACACCCTTAAAAATAAATTATACGTTTCTACTAAACTCATGTAATTTTTTATTAACATGCTACCCATTAATCGTTTAGCTTTAATGCATCCTTTTTTCATTTTATATTAATAAAACAAAGATACACTCATAAACAATTTAAGAAGCAATACTATACAAAGAGTTACATATAGCTTGTATATTCTTTTTCCATTGGTATAGATATAAAAAATTAAGTATACATTAACATGCAATTATATATAAGTAAATAAAATTAATTTACAGTTAATTTTATTTACTTATATAATTGTTATATTCAGGTTAATTACGCCATCTTTTTTATTTTGAAATAGTACATTCTGCTATTCATACCGCCCTTTTCCATCCCGTTCTATCCACCGCATAATCTTCTCTACATCTAACTCCGTATACGCCTTTCCCCCATACCGAACTGACTCATATAACGGAATAATATCTCTCGTTCTACAAATTCTCTTTAACCATTGTTGCATCGTTTCATAGGACCTTCGCTGTTCCTGAAATGGTAAACTTCTTTCCCATTCAATTAACCTTTTCCTTATTGGATCTGTAGGCAGTGGATGCTCTGAATGATGAATGACTTTTTCATTTTTTACGGTTCTTACCATATTCTCTTTTGTTACCGATTGTTTCTCCTGTTCTATTTCTGATTTCGTTAACTTTTTCCTAATAAATTTGTAGAGAAAATATATAATTGCGACTGCGATAGTCACATAAAACGTGATAGTAATCCATGAATTTGAGAGCAAAGAAAATACATCTCCCCATGAACTTTTCCTTTCGAAAGCTGGCATTTTTCTATCCGTTTTTGTTCTTATCCCTTTATCTCCCACTTTTTTATCTTCAATAGGTGTTCCATAACCTTCAGGATTTTCGTAGTTTATCGTTTCCTTATAAATTTTTTCAGATTTCTTTTCACTAAAAAAACGCTCTTTTACTATGCCTTGTACATGCACAACACCTTGTGATAACGTTATCGCACTAATTGCAAAGAAAAGTATGATTAAAGCTTTTACACTCCAAAACTTCACTTTCGTATGCCGCTTTTTATTCAACATGACATAAGCCCTTTCTTATTCTTTAATTACAATCCATTTATTCGTTCTACTATATTTCCTTGGTGAAGTACCCAAAATTAAAGGAACCACATCCAATTCCTTACGACGAAAGCCAGCTGTGTAAAAATAAGAAGATGATACAGGCGTATCTTGGTCCGATATTGAGGCAAGTACTTTTAATACATTTTGCAAATGTTTGCGATTATCCCCGTTTTTTATATGTAGCAAACCGTTATCTTTCACACTATTAATCCATAATTCAAATGAACAATCTTGCAAAAGCAGTTGCTTGCATATGCCTGCTGTTAATTCAATTAGTTCTTCTGTATCCTTTCGCAAAGAAACGCCACTTTTATTTTGCAAATTGAGATAAATCGCATATTTATCTGATTGTGTTCGCTCGTATTTTTTTGCTGTTATTGTCCCTGTTTTCGCTGTTGCACTCCAGTGGATGGAACGAAAATCTTCATTTTCATAAGACTTCACTCCCATTACTTTCGTTTCATCATATAGCGGTGAAGACATCGCTTTTCGAAATCCCCGTGACCATTCTTATAATTCAGGAACTTGCATTTTCGGAACGGCTGGTAAAACTAAATAGGACGGTGTATCAACATGACTATATGTTATGTGGTTCGTTATGAATCCAAAGGGATCCGTAATAACAATTTCAACTTCTTCCCATTTCGCGATACCCCTTTTTAACGCTATAGCTTGCATATCAAATGAAACTGTCTCTCCACCTTTTATATTGAAATTCATATAATAATTTGAACCAGTACTATGATTTTTGTTTAGTTCATCATGATTCCAAGTTAGCTTATTTTCACATTTAAATCGAAATACAATATTAAAAATAGGAAATATCGAGTTGTTTGAAATTTTCATTTTGCACATATTCGTTTCACCTATAAAAACATTCGAACTCCCTTGATTATATTCCCATTGAATGCGAGACACTTTCCGTATGTATCCATGCGCAGCCCCTATTAAAATTAAATATAAAAATACGAGAGATAAAATGAGTAGATTACTTGAAAATATACATAAAATAACGGCTACAACTGATATAACTCCTATTACGAAAGGCTCCGCTAAAGGTGTATACACGAGCTGTTGATTCATCGTACATTCTCCACTGGCACATCAATCGTATGAAGAATTTCTTTAATAATTTGTTCTTTTGTCGTTTTCATCTCCCCTTCAATCGTTAACGTTAACCGATGAGCACAAACGGCTGCAGCAAGTGTCTTAATATCATCTGGTGTACAGTAATCTCTTTCATTTAATATTGCTCGTGCTTGGATTGCCCGCATAAATGCCAATGTGCCTCGCGGGCTTACACCAATTTCAATTAACTCATACTTACGGGTTGCTTCAATAATTTCAAGGAGATAATCTTGCACATCATTCCCTACTAACACTTCTCTCGCACGCTTTTGCATCATAATAATTTCTTCACTTGAAATAATAGAGTGTAACGTTTCTAACGGATCATTCATTTGAAAGCGATTCATCATTTCCTTTTCAGCTTCTCTCGTAGGATAACCTTGGCGTATAGTGAGTAAAAACCTGTCTAACTGAGCATCTGGCAACGGAAATGTACCAGCCGATTCAAGAGGATTTTGCGTTGCAATTACTAAAAAAGGTTCTGGTAGTGAATGTGTCTGTTTCGCAATTGTGACAGTACGTTCTTCCATAACTTCAAGTAACGAAGATTGTGTTCTCGGTACAGCTCGATTAATTTCATCAACTAATACTATATTTGCAAAAATAGGCCCTAACCTCGTTTTAAAATCCGATTCCTTCACATCAAAATATTCGAGTCCAATAACATCTCCAGGCAAAGTATCAGCTGTAAATTGAATTCTTTGGAACTTAGCGTCCACACTTTTAGCCAAACTTTTCGCTAATGTTGTTTTCCCCGTCCCAGGTACATCCTCTAATAAAATGTGCCCTCTTGCTATAAGAGCTATTGCTGCGAGTTCAATCGATTCATCTTTTCCTATAATGACCTTTGAAATATTGTTAGTGATTTTCTTTAATATGTTCATATATTTCACTACCACCTTTAAATATTTTTAAAATTAAGAATATTTATTTTCCAAATTATAACACATCACGTTAGAAGTAAATATATTCCTATCAAAATAAAAAAGATGACCTCAGCCATATGCTAAAGTCATCTTTTTCTACCTAATTATTTTACTTGTTCACCACTATAAACTTTTATATCAAGCGGCGCAGTTAAAAACTGTGATGCTTTACTAACGAAAGATGTGAAATGTTCACTCGTATTGTGGCTCGCAACTGCGGATTCATCTTTCCATACTTCTGCCATCGTATAAACACTTTCTTTTTCCGTATCTTTATAAAGGTCATAAGACACATTTCCATTTTCTTCTCTTGAACCATGAAGTAGTGGCTGAATTTCTTCTAAAAATGATTGTTGTTTTGCTGAATCTACTTGAAATATTGCGTGAATAATAATCATGGTGTTTCCCCTCTCATATTTCACTTATTTCTATTTTTATAAAATTACTTCCACTCAGCAACTTTTTCAATTGGAAGACGTACTGATGGATAACCACTGTCAGCAGCTTTTCCGATTGAAATTAACATAACTGGTACGTGACGCTCTTTGTCTAATCCGAAAGCTTCTGCGATTTGGTCTTTTTCAAATCCACCAATTGGGCAAGTATCATAGCCGTGAGCACGTGCTGCTAACATAAATTGCATTGCTACAAGACCACCATCAATTAAAACAGTATCTTTCATTACTTCTGGTGTAACCATTGAGAAGTAACCTGAAAGTTTTTTCATTTGATCTTCTTTTACTTCAGCTGGCATAAGTCCGCGCTCTACTGCTGTACCGTAAATTTCTTCTGCGTTATCAAAGTTGTTTAAGTCCCCAAATACAGCAATCATCGCTGAAGATGTTTCTACTTGAGATTGATTGAATTTCGCAAGTGGCGCAAGTGTTGCTTTTGCTTCGTCACTTTCAATAACAAGGAATCTCCATGGCTGCATGTTTACTGAAGATGGTGCAAGTGTTGCTTCTGTAAGAATTTCTGTCATTTCTTCTTTGCTAATTTTTACAGCTGGATCATATTTACGAATTGAACGGCGTCCTGTTAAAATTTCGTTAAAATCATTAGTTTTTAGTAAGTTTGTCATAGTTGTATTCTCCCTTTTTTATAATTCTTTTATATTTTCTTGAATGCGGTCTAACATCGTTAAAAGATTGTCGCGTTCTTCTTCACTTAATCCTTTAAATGCTGAAGTAGCGAAACGCTCTTTTTCCTCTTGATACACTTGAATTTTATTTCGCCCCTCTTCTGTAAGAGAAACTAACGTAATTCTGTTATCATCTGGATTTTTACGTCTTACAATCATACCGTTAGCTTCCAATTGCTTTAAATGCCTCGTAATCGCGGCATTATCAATATTCACTTCTTGCTGAAGTGCTTTTTGACTAATTTCATCTACTTCATATAACTGAAGTAACAGCTCTAATCTAGACTGACTCATACCCGTACACCCTTCAAACTTCGAACTTACTTCTTTATTGAGAAAGTGCAATTTATATAAAATAATCGCTTCTTTTGAGCATGAACTTGTCAAATTACCCCTCCTTTACATCCAAACCAAAAACATTTGATGTATCAATAGTTGATATGTCAATTAATATAATCTATATCGATTTAGAATGCAAGCATTTTGTTTTCATTTTATTTTTTCCAAATTAAGGCGCTTTGTAGCGTTACAAAAAATGTAAATTACATTATAATAGTAATAATTTAAATGACTGGAGAGTGATTGTAATGCGGCAATACACAAATAGAAATGAGGAAATGAAAATGGAAAATGAAATGAGGATATTTATATATGACAACAATAAATATAGGGATTGTCGCGCACGTAGACGCTGGCAAGACGAGTTTGACTGAGCGTATTCTTTATGAAACGAATGTGATTCAAGAAGTTGGCCGAGTTGATAGCGGCAATACGCAAACTGACTCAATGGAATTAGAAAGACAGCGCGGAATTACGATTAAAGCATCTGTCGTTTCTTTCTTTATTGATGATGTAAAAGTAAATGTAATTGATACACCCGGACACGCTGATTTTATCGCTGAAGTGGAGCGATCATTTCGCGTACTAGACGGTGCAATTTTAGTTATTTCTGCCGTTGAAGGCGTGCAGGCACAGACAAAGATTTTAATGCGGACATTACAGAAACTACACATACCGACTGTTTTATTTGTAAATAAAATAGACCGTAGTGGCGCAAATACTGAAAAAGTTGTGAAACAAATAAAAGCAATTCTTTCAAAGGATGCATTCCCCTTCTACTCTGTAGAGAACGAAGGAACAAAGGAAGCTCGTATTATTGAATATAAGTCATATGACGATTGTATTGAACGATTAGCACCATATAAGGAATCATTGCTTGCATCATATGTAAATAACGAAATAGTACCGGACGCACTATTAAGAAAAGAACTCGAAAAGCAAATACAGCAAGCAAATGTGTTCCCTATCTTTTTTGGTTCAGCAATGACAGGTATAGGTGTAACTGAACTACTTGAAAACATTTCAGCCTTAATTCCAACTACTAAATCGGCACAAGATGAAACATTATCCGGTGTTGTTTTTAAAATTGAACGCGAATCTTCTGGGGAAAAGATTGCTTATGTAAGAGTTTTTTCTGGTTGTTTACACGTTAGAAAATATGTTGATATTCAGCGCAGTGAGTCTCTGTCACATAAAGAAAAGATTAAAAAAATGTGCATATTTCATAATGGAAATGCAATTCAAGCTTCTACTGTTCAAAGTGGAGAGTTTTGCAAAGTGTGGGGACTTACGAATGTTAAAATTGGTGATATTATCGGTGAACGGACAGATTATATAAAGGATATTCACTTTGCCGAACCGCAAATGGAGGCTGCAATTGATGCCGTACCTAAAGAGCGAATTCATGATTTATACGCTGCTCTTATGGAACTATGTGAAGAAGATCCTCTCATTAAAGTGTGGAAAGACGATGTGCATAATGAACTATATATTCGCCTTTTCGGTGAAGTGCAAAAAGAAGTGATTGAAACGACACTTCATGAGAAATATAATTTACAGGTTACTTTTTCAAATACACGAGTTGTATGTGTTGAAAAGCCAGTTGGTATAGGAGATAGCGTTGAAGTAATGGGTGAAAAAGAGAATCCTTTTTACGCAACAATTGGTTTCAAAGTTGAACGTGGTGAACTTAACTCTGGCATAACGTATAACTTAGGTGTTGAGCTTGGCTCACTGCCTTTAGCATTTCATAAAGCGATTGAAGATACTGTATTTCAAACGTTAAAACAAGGTTTATACGGTTGGGAAGTTACAGATATTATCGTCACGCTAACACATACCGGCTATGCCAGCCCTGTTACAACTGCGAGTGACTTTAGAAATTTAACACCGCTCGTATTAATGGACGCTTTAAAGCAAGCTGAAACATGTGTATTTGAGCCATTAAACGAATTTGAATTAACTGTACCAGAGCACGCAATTAGTACCGCAATGTATAAACTATCTGCCCTTCCAGCAGCATTCGCAGAACCTATGCTGCATAATGACTCTTATCATTTAACAGGATCATTACCTGTTGCGAAAACAGAGATTTTTAAACGAATGCTACATTCATTTACAGAAGGAGAAGGTATCTTTACAGCAAAGCCAACTGGTTTCACAAAGCTGAAGGCTCCCTTCCCTACTCGAAAACGCGTTGACTTTAATCCGTTGAATCGGAAGGATTATTTGCTTCATGTGTTGAAGGCTTATTAAATAAAAAAGAGGTGCAAATTGCACCTCTTTTTGCCTGTATTGAAACTTAAATTAGTTTGTCCTTACAACTTCTTTAAGTTGTTCTATTACTTTTGCTATAGCTACAATTGAATTCTCCGTTTCAAATTCCCCAACATTTAAAGAATGATTTGCATTTTTGACAATTTCAATCTTTAAATTAGATTGTTCTAATTGATCCATTTGATTTGCATTGTATTGATGATCTTTGTCTCCAATTACTAAAAGCCCATCGTGATGACTATGTAAGATGGAATCAAAAATCGAATCAAACGTCAGTAAAGGTGTAAGTAATATCATTTTTGACTGTAAGTATTCTTCTCTCTTCATTACACCATTGGCAATCGGGATTGTTCCAAGTGATTTCCCTAAAAATATCGAATTGCTATATTGCCTACTTTTTAATACTTCATTCATTATAGGATTAATATCATCCATCATTATTTTCGTTATTTCTTCCATTGGTTTATTCAATACATGTTCGTCGTAAGAATAATGAATATGTACTACATCTATTTTATTTTCAAGCATTAACATCGTTGCATAATAAAATAACGGCTTATCATAATTGTAACCGGAACCTGAAAACATAAAGCAAATCGTTTTAGAGCCCTTTTCTATATGTGTGTAACGAATTACTTTGTCATCTATATGAATCTCTTTTTTAGTCCCTTTCACCGTTTTCCCCTCCGAATGCCTTTAATTTTGTAAAAGAATATGCTCTACGTGAATAGCCATGTCCTTTACTTTATCTTTTATAAATGCCGGCTGTAAGTTATATGCATCTAACGCTTCCACCGGTACCCACTTAAATACATACGTTCTTCCTTCTTCTTCAAGAATGTATTGATCCACCCCATTTGCAGGTAATTCATGCAGCTCTACTTCATAATAAAAACTGATTTCATGAAACTTTCGCTCAGAAAGTGTAAAGAAGCTTTCTACTGACCATATTAATCTTTTCACTTCAATAGGAACGCCTAGTTCTTCTGCAAGCTCCCGTCTTAACGCATCTTCACTATTTTCTAGCATTTTCACGCGCCCGCCTGGTACGTACCAATAATCTTCGCCTTCATTTTGAAGAATGAGTATTTTATTATCGTGTTTACAAATTGCTCCGACGCGGTAATTAAAACATGTTTCCCCAACTTTAAACGTTAGATCCATACTTAATCCCCCTATATGTTATTTAAATACCGAATTATTACAAAACGATTATGTATATCCTGTACAAATAAGATTACTAAATATTTCTATTCCATTCAATGTTTTTTGAACTTTCAAAAAAACACACGCAAATTTCTGTCATTATAAGTATATATACATATGTTACAATACACACTAGAAAAACACTATGGGGGTACGAATGGAAACGTTATTAATCCAGCAAAACGAAAAATCAAATAAGTTTTGGAAAATCGTTGTGAAAGATAAAGATTATGTTGTGTTTTATGGAAAAATCGGCACAGCTGGTAGTGTAAAAGCGAAAGAGTTTGAAACAGAAGAAGAATGTATAAAAGAAGCTAACAAACTAGTTGCTTCCAAACATAAAAAAGGATATACAGACCCGTGCCCTGGGGAAGATTACATAAAAGAAAAAACGATAACAGAAGAAGAATTTTGGGAACTACTTAATCGTGCAAAAACGAAAGGCGAAGACCAAGAAGAACAAATAGAATGGCTCACTTCTCACCTCGCTAAACGTACAGTACATGAAATTGTAGCTTTTGATACGCATATGCATCGTATTTTGAAAGATTCCTATACATCTCACTTATGGGCAGCAGCTTATATTATTATGGGCGGTTGTTCGGATGATAGTTTTGATTACTTCCGCGGGTGGTTATTATATCAAGGAAAAGAAACATACGAAGCGTGTATTGAAGATCCAGAACGGTTAATTCCTGCGTTAGAAAATCTGAGTGAGTATGACGTTCCGAACATTGAAGAACTTTCTTTATATTTCGGTTTCACTGTATATGCAGAAAAAACAGGAGATGAAGATGATACTTACTTTACGCTTTACCATGTACTAACTGATGAAAGGACTCATAATGACGACATTGAATTCGACTGGGACCAAGATAACGAAGAAGGTTTGAAAAAGATGTTTCCTAAGCTGTGGGAACTGTATGGAGGAGATCCGATTGAGTCGTAGATTTACATACGAAAAACGCCTTGTTTCTTTAGTAACAAGGCGTTTTTTATTGATACTATGGTTAAATTGTTATCTTCCCACTCTCCCACCACTCCATAAAAGTTTCTAACGAAGGAGCAATCCACGTTCTACTATCATTTTCATGGTTCCATACGTATATATCATCTCTTTGTACCATCCCATTCAAAATGGAATAGCCAAACAAATCACCATTTCCACCATCAGCAAAGAATAATAAACAGTCAAAAGGCATATATAAATCCTTAAAACCAACTATATTTCTCATATTCATATTTTCAGTTTTAATTTTTGAAGCATCCCAAATAAAATCTCCGTATTCCCCTGCTATACCGTTTGTTTCTTGTAATAATTGATATAAATCATTTGGTAATTCCACATGTAAACATTTTTGTATATCAGTAAGCTCATCCTTCGTAGCCGGATTTTTTAAGCTTAAGTTTGATGAGATACTGTGAATAGTGTTTTTCCACATAACTTTTTATCCTTCCTATAGTTCTTCATGTTCAATCAAGTTTATACCAATAATCAAATTGGGTATGTACTTGTATCACATATGTTATCATCTCTGGATCATTTGGTTGTTTTTCTTTCTTTATATCTTCAATAGCATATTCACTTACATAACGAATATCTCCCATCTTATCTAGGCAATAATTCCCCTTTTCGTTTTCTACTACCTTACTATCATCTTTAAAATAGAGCTGAATTTCTACACCGGTCACGTTAGAATTGGGATACTTAAACTTCCCTATTTTTTGATAAAATGAGATTACTTCTGCCTTCGATTGCTTCGTTTCTATAATTCGATTCGCTACCACTTCCCAATATCCACCATTCCCTATTTCAATCCAATTTTTCTCATCCCCTTCATAATCTTTAATTGCCTTACTATCCAAAGGCATCGGCAATCGGAAAAATTCAGAAGAAAAGGAACGAGAGATATACCACGTACTATTTCTTACGAGAATGACTGTTAGCAAGAGGATTATAACCGTTAAAATTATCGTCCTTTTTCTAACCTTTTTTAATTGATCTATCATATTTCTCTCCATCCCTATTATCTATAAAAACTATCCATTCCACTTTTCTAACAATTCTTTCTCCCTTTCAACTGAAATACCTGCTTTTAATTCCCATTCGTCCATACTCTTCATCCAGTCATGCACGTCTGTAACAGTATCTTCTAATCTTCTAAAAATAAGACCCTCTTTAACTGCGCTCTCTATATTAATAGAGAATCCACCTTTCCACGGATCTGTTTCACCTTCTAATGCAAAAGTTTCGGGAAGCCATAAAGGCATCTCTGTCCAAGGCTGCACTTTATGTTCCTTCATAAATGATTCATCTACCCAAATGAATTCAGCATCGCTATTCGTAACTTCTTTACACGTATTTAATAACTCTTCCATCGTCAATTCATCTTTCGGACCCGTTACATTAAATGTACCTACTTTATTATTTTCTGCCATTTTTAGTCCAAAGCTTGCCACATCTATTATATCAACGAACTGTACTGGGCGGTCTTTCCTTCCTGGCACTAACACTTTTCCGCCCTTTGCTACGCGCTGAATCCAGTATGGAAGCCGATCTGTATAATCAAACACTCCCGAAAGAAGCCCTGCTCTTACATGTAAAACACGCCCTGGCCAATACTTCTCTGCTTCTTTTTCACATAGCACTTTAAGCGCACCATAATGCTCATAAGGAGATATTTCACCATTCTCTACAGCCTCTATCTGATCACTCGTCGGTTCGGGTTGTAATATATAGTCTTCTTTTATGTGATGCGGAATCCAATCTTTATATACGGAAATGCTTGAGATAAATGTATAGTGTTCAATATTATCTTTTATCGCTTCCCCTATTTTCTTAATGTGATGCGGAGAAAATCCACACGTATCCACTACAACATCCCATTTTCGATTTTCTAAACTTGATACATCGCCATTTCTATCTCCAACTAACTGCTCTACTTCAGGAAAAATTTCTTTATTAGTTCCGCGATTGAATAATGTAACTTCATGTCCTCTCTTTAAAGCCTCTTCTACGAAAGCTCTTCCTAAAAATCGTGTACCACCTAGTATTAGAATCTTCATGTTTTTCCTCCATTCATCATTAAAAATCTTTTCTTTAGTTTAACGATTTTTTATTGTGAAAAGTTACGGGTGAATGATTTATTTTCCCACTACACTTTCAAATCCATATACTAAAAAGAAACCATTTTAAAAAGTTAATCGTCATGGTTTCTTAAATAAAAAGTAATTGTTTTTTATATGAATCTTAGCTGAATTGTTAACTCTCATACTTTGCATTAATTTTTTAACTCCGCACAATCTGTCCATCAACTAACTCAATAATTCTATTACACTTATTCGCTACTTCAATATCATGCGTTACAATGATGATCGTTCTACCTTCTTCATTCAGTTGTAATAGAAGATTCATAATTTCTTCTCCCGTTTTCCTATCTAAATTTCCAGTCGGTTCATCAGCCAAAATTAATTCTGGTTCGCCTACTAACGCTCTTGCGATAGCTACCCGCTGTTGCTGACCACCTGATAGTTCATCGGGTGTTTTATGCATTTGTTCTTTTAAACCTACTTTTTCCAAATAGAACTTCGCCTTATTTTCTCTTTCACGTTGCTTTAACTTTCTATATGTTAGCGGTAGTGCTACATTATCAAGTACAGTATGTTCTTTTAACAACGCAAAGTATTGAAAAATAAACCCAATTATTTCATTTCTTGTTTTATGAACTTTATTCATTCTTATTTCACTTAATGTTTTACCATTTAAGGAGTATTCCCCCTCATTTGGCATATCAATTAACCCTATAACATTTAATAGTGTACTTTTTCCTGAACCGGATCGACCCATAACCGCTATAATTTCGCCCTTGTTTATCGTTAAGTTTATACCGTTTAACGCGAACGTTTTGTGATTCTTGTTGCTATACACCTTTTTAATATCTTTTAGCTCAATTAAACTCATTATTCCATCCCTCCTATTAATGTTTTAGGTTCAAGCTTCCTAATAAACAAGAAGACAATGAAATTTGAAACAATGATGATAAGAAGTAAGAATAGGAATACTAAAAATAATATAGGTAGGTTTAAATTTAAGTCTAGTACAGATGCCGCATTTAAGTCCTTTGAAAATTGTAGATGAGCCTCATATCTCCAGAGAAAATACACTATGGACATAACCATGCCAGCTATCGCAATACATATGTTTTCTAAAACAATTTGAAATAACATCCCATACTTACTCTCTCCAAGGACCATCTTAATACCAAATTCCCGCTTCCTCATGATTATGGACACGATTGTTGTTACCACAATTCCCGCTATTATAAATAAAATAATTAGACTTCCTACTATAAATCCAATAATTTTAGAATGTCTACTACTAGTAACATCTTCATTTATTTCTTCACCTAAATTTTTTACGTATAACGTAACGTCGTTTCCTTTAAGTTGAATCGTTTCTTGTAGTTTTTTTATATCTGCATCTTTTCGTAAAGTTAGAATCGTACTTTGATGTAATCTTAAAAACATTGATTCATAATTTTCATATCTATCAATCGGCATGGGTAGTAACATCGCTTTTTCTAACTTCCGGTAAACATTCGACCCGTTATTATTTACAATGAATTTATTTTCTGGCAAAAAACCTATAATCGTATATTGATCATTGATTGTATCCCCTATTTGAAAATATTTCTTAAAGTAAGAACCAACCAGAACGTTAGTCTTCCCTTCACTTTTTTGTTGAAAATCTGGATGAGAGAACCCCTGTCCAGTCTTTACAGGTAAATTCAATAATTTATAGTAATTCTCATCTACTGTGATTGAATGAATAGTGGGGCTTTGATCGTGAAATGTTTTATTTGTCAAATCATCAACCATATTATTTTGGAGTTCTTTATTGCTTGAAGTTAATTCAATTACCCTCTCCTCATATGTACCATACGAAATTACATCTTTATTTTGTTGAATCTTATCATATACCTCTTCAATTTGTTGTTTATTAAATCGATCTTCTTTCAACCTATCAGTAGTCATATGAAAAGTAATTAAGTATGTACTCTCTAAATCTAGCATCGAATTGTAACTGCTTCCAAGATAATAAAAATTATAAAAAGAATTAACAGAAAGAGTTATTGTTGTTAATCCAAACGTAAATTGTATTAAGAGAAGTATAGAAATAAGTAACCTATTCTTTAGGGCCATAAGAGTACTTTTTATTCTCATCATACGATTCACTCCTTTAAGGCTTTAGCAGGTTCAATGTTAATAATTTGAATGAATGGTATGACCGAGGTGATGAAAGAAATAAGAAGAGAAATACATACACTCATCACAACATGAAAGAAGTCTATACTAATGTGAAAACCTATAGAATGTATAATACTTTTACTCAGCGTACTTAACATCCATTGAATACATATCGCGCAGATCGCTGCAGAGATTGCACATATGAATAATTGGCTAAATATCAATACAAAAAGATTCAAATTGCTTGCTCCCAAAGCTTTCCTTAAAGAGATACTCTTTTTCTTCGTATAAATCCAAAAATAACTCACAATTATGCAGTTAATTAAAGCTATAAAAATTAGTCTATACGGAAGAGCAAGTTGCTCTGTCAGGGCTTGACTCGAGTTTTTTTCTTTCTCATAATTCTTTTTTTCATTTACAACTTTAATATTTAAATTTTTGTTATTTTGCTTAACATACTGAATGAATGTACCTATCTCTTTTTCAGGGTCTTCGTTAGACCTGACTATCATTTGAAATATGTTTTCGTTTTGTATACGCCGTTTAACCTCATCGGGCATGTCATTTAAGCCGACGTAAACATTGTAATTATATGCATATCCAGTATTCGCTCCGCTCACGCCTTTAACTCTATATTCTCTACTAAACAGTTTTATTGTTTCAGATTCTTTATAAATGCTCTTTCCCACAATTACACTATTTTCTTCCCCCTCTTTCATACGAGAACCTTTTATTAAAGGAGGAGACCAATTCTTATTTATAAGACCAATCACCGTTACTTGACCTATGTCTGGGAGTCTGATATTCATATTATTTGTAATAACACTTGCGTTCTTAAAACTAGTTTCTGTTAACTCCTGAATTTCTTTGAAATCCAATTCCCCAAAACTAGTAAGCTGAATGGAATAGTAATAATGAAAGTAACCATTTTTGTACTCATAAAATTTTTCATCGTAATAATCTCGGATCGACATCGCTATAAGCATGGGCAGAATTGTTAAAACAAATCCAATAAATAACATAATGAATATTTTTCTGTTCACTGCTATTTCTTTTAAAAGTAGCTTCATATTCCCTCCGCATTTAAAAAATAGTGAATTAGATATTTCTCCATTTGCCACCGTTTTAATGGTTTTTATTAGACATGAATGGACTTTTCTTTTTACTATGCAATTACTGAGTGAACCTAATTCATCGAGATACATTAAGGAAATTAACTAATGATGTTTGAATTAGAGTTTACATATGTACGGAAACATTTAGTATTTTCATTATACTTAGAAAAACACGCCATAAAATTAGGTATGGAAAATTTTACATTCCCAAAACATAATTTACATTCAATTAATAACAAACCTCTATTCCTTATGTCTATTCATTACTCTATAGCGTAAAGTCATCCAATCTATGAAAATGCTTATTTATACGGAAAATGCTCCTGCCAAGTTGACAGGAGCATTGCTTTTTCAAAATTTATTTACTTTTATATACTTGAATTAAAATTAATATGAAGTCCAGCCGCCGTCTACAGAAATCACTTGTCCGTTTACGAAACTAGCTTCGTCTGAACCTAAGAAGATAGCCAGTTGTGCAACTTCTTCTGGTTGTCCAGCACGTGGATTAATTGCCATACCTAATGCTTGGCGGCTCGCACCAAATTCGCTCACATTTGTCATTGTAGAAGCAATGTTTGTTATGACTGCTCCAGGAGCGATACCGTTACAACGGATGTTGTTGTTCGCATACATAAAGGCAGTGTTTTTTGTTAGGCCAACGACCGCATGTTTAGATGCTGTGTAAGCGGAACCAGCACGTGCACCATATAATCCACCTGCAGAAATATTATTGACGATCGTACCGTGTCCTTGTTCCAAGAATAGATTCACTGCAATACGCATTGTTTTCATTACAGATACTGTATTCACAGAGAAAACCTTCTCCCAGCGTTCGTCTGAAACTTCACCAACAGGCTCCATTCCATCCATGATACCTGCATTATTAACAAGAATATCTAATTTCCCATAAGCTTGTTTTGTTTCATCGAAAAGACGTTGGACATCTTCATCGGAGGTAACGTTTGTTTGAACAGCAATGGCCTCTGCACCTGTAGCTTTAATTCCTTGTACTACATGTTGAGCCCCTTCTAAGTTTAAGTCTGATACAACGACTTTTGCTCCTTCTTTTGCATAACCTTCTGCAATTGCTTTCCCCATGCCTGACGCAGCACCAGTGACAATTGCTACTTTACCTTTTAATCTCATCTGAAACGGCCCCCTTTGTCTTTTATTGCACAGTTGTTCAATAAAAATTATAATAATATAAAAGAACGCTTACAATGAGCAAAAAAACGATAAATGTTCAATAATTAACAAATCGTATGAAATGTGTTCAATAAGAGGTGAAAAAAATGATGCGTACAGATATGCGTATTGTGAAAACAAAAGAGGCGTTACATAACGCATTGTTAGAATTATTAAATGAAAAAACTTTAGAAGTCATCTCCATCTCGGAAATTTGCAGAAAGGCAAAAATAAATCGTGGTACATTTTACTTGCATTATAAACAAGTAGAAGATTTATTTGAGGAGTATTTTAAAGAAATTACAGCAGATTTGACACGTTCTTATCAAGAACCTTATCGCTACGTATCAGTATTGAAAACTAGTAAATTAGATCCTTCTACAATTCGAATTTTTCATCATATCGAAAAATATAAATCATTCTATAGAATTGTTTTTTCCAAAAAGGTTCCTTTAATGTACTATTATTTATTTTTTGAGGAAATAAAGCATTTGTTACTTCAAGATAATGTGGCTTTGCTTAAAGAAGGAGTGAACCATTCACTTTATTGTTCCTACC
>NZ_JBHWYR010000031.1:0-55911 GCF_042728695.1 Bacillus sp. NPDC060175 | reverse complement strand
GTCACACCCGTTCCCATACCGAACACGGAAGTTAAGCTCTCTAGCGCCGATGGTAGTTGGGACCTTGTCCCTGTGAGAGTAGGACGTTGCCAGGCAATTCGGAGGATTAGCTCAGCTGGGAGAGCACCTGCCTTACAAGCAGGGGGTCGGCGGTTCGATCCCGTCATCCTCCACCATTCTAGCCGACTTAGCTCAATTGGTAGAGCAACTGACTTGTAATCAGTAGGTTGGGGGTTCAAGTCCTCTAGTCGGCACCAGAAAATCATGGCGGTTGTGGCGAAGTGGTTAACGCACCGGATTGTGGCTCCGGCATTCGTGGGTTCAATTCCCATCAGTCGCCCCATTTTTTCTTTTAAAATCATAATATGCGGGTGTGGCGGAATTGGCAGACGCACTAGACTTAGGATCTAGCGCCTTTGGCGTGGGGGTTCGACTCCCTTCACCCGCACTTTTAATAAAATAACTCATACATGTCTTGCGGAAGTAGTTCAGTGGTAGAATACAACCTTGCCAAGGTTGGGGTCGCGGGTTCGAATCCCGTCTTCCGCTCCAATTTTCAATATGACATGCCGGGGTGGCGGAACAGGCAGACGCACAGGACTTAAAATCCTGCGGTGGGTGACCACCGTGCGGGTTCGACCCCCGCCCTCGGCACCATATGCGCCCGTAGCTCAATTGGATAGAGCGTTTGACTACGGATCAAGAGGTTAGGGGTTCGACTCCTCTCGGGCGCGTTTTTTATTAACGGGAAGTGGCTCAGCTTGGTAGAGCACCTGGTTTGGGACCAGGGGGTCGCAGGTTCAAATCCTGTCTTCCCGATATTTCAACATATGGGGCCTTAGCTCAGCTGGGAGAGCGCCTGCCTTGCACGCAGGAGGTCAGCGGTTCGATCCCGCTAGGCTCCACTTATTTGAATATCACTTATGGCGGTGTAGCTCAGCTGGCTAGAGCGTACGGTTCATACCCGTGAGGTCGGGGGTTCGATCCCCTCCGCCGCTACCATAAGGACCTTTAGCTCAGCTGGTTAGAGCAGACGGCTCATAACCGTCCGGTCGTAGGTTCGAGTCCTACAAGGTCCACCACTCAAAGTTCATATCTCGGAGGTATACCCAAGTTCGGCTGAAGGGATCGGTCTTGAAAACCGACAGGCGGCGAGAGTCGCGCGGGGGTTCGAATCCCTCTACCTCCTCCATTTTTTCTAAATTAAATATTATATCATCGCGGGGTGGAGCAGTACGGTAGCTCGTCGGGCTCATAACCCGAAGGTCGCAGGTTCAAATCCTGTCCCCGCAACCAAATGGTCCCGTGGTGTAGTGGTTAACATGCCTGCCTGTCACGCAGGAGATCGCCGGTTCGACCCCGGTCGGGACCGCCATTTTTTTACATAAAGGCTCGGTAGCTCAGTCGGTAGAGCAGAGGACTGAAAATCCTCGTGTCGGCGGTTCGATTCCGTCCCGAGCCACCATTTTGAAATCGCAAGCCGGCTTAGCTCAATTGGTAGAGCAACTGACTTGTAATCAGTAGGTTGGGGGTTCAAGTCCTCTAGCCGGCACCACTTTCAAAATGAGCCATTAGCTCAGTTGGTAGAGCATCTGACTTTTAATCAGAGGGTCGAAGGTTCGAATCCTTCATGGCTCACCATTTTTAATTTAATGCGGGTGTAGTTTAGTGGTAAAACAAGAGCCTTCCAAGCTCTGGTCGAGAGTTCGATTCTCTTCACCCGCTTTTTATGGGCCTATAGCTCAGCTGGTTAGAGCGCACGCCTGATAAGCGTGAGGTCGATGGTTCGAGTCCATTTAGGCCCACCATAATTATTCCGCAGTAGCTCAGTGGTAGAGCTATCGGCTGTTAACCGATCGGTCGTAGGTTCGAGTCCTACCTGCGGAGCCATATTATAGAGAAGTACCCAAGTGGCTCAAGGGGCTCCCCTGCTAAGGGAGTAGATCGCGAACGCGGTGCGAGGGTTCGAATCCCTTCTTCTCTGCCAGATTTTGGCCCGTTGGTCAAGTGGTTAAGACACCGCCCTTTCACGGCGGTAACACGGGTTCGAATCCCGTACGGGTCATACTAAAAGAGATAGCATAATCTGCTATCTCTTTTTTGTTGTGTAAAAGCGGACTTTGGATAGTCCGCTTTTTTTATGAAATGTTGTATACTTTTTTCTATTTCAATCGTCTAACTAATAGAAAGGAGAGAGCGATGGAGTATGAAAAGATCATTATAGAAACATCAAAAAGTATTTATAGATATTTGCTTAAAATTGGAGTAACACCAGCAGAAGCAGAGGATATCGTTCAAGATACGATACAAAAAAGTTATATTAATTTAAATAGGATTACCTCTTCTTATACATAAGAAGAGGTAATCCTATTTTTTGAATATGTTTTAACTCTCTGCTGAATGCCCATCCGGTTTCATAACAGCATGACTATATGCGGAGTGGAGAGTTTTGTATCCTAAAAGTGCAATAGTTAAGGCAAGGCCTCCTGCAATAATAGCCACACTAAATCCTGCGCGAGCTCCAAAGGTATCAATAACTAAACCAGCTACCGCTGATCCTAGAGAGACTCCAATACCAAGTCCTGTAATTGCCCAGGTCATTCCTTCGGTTATTTTTGATTCAGGTACGATTTTTTCCACCAGTCCCATAGTAATAATCATAGTAGGGGCAACAGATAAGCCTGCAAAGAAAACAATAACTACTAGCCAAGCAATAGTGTTTACGAAAACTAGTGGCAGCATTGTTACCATTGATAGTGTGACTGCTATTAAAAATTGATTATATGGTGGAGTACTGAGTTTAAGAGTACCGAAAATAAGACCTGCCAGGCATGAACCGATTGCATAGACGGAAAGCACAAAGCTAGCAGCTACTGTGTTTCCTTGATGCTCAGCAAAAGCCACACTAACTACATCTATTGTGCCAAATATAGTACCTATAGCGATGAGTGTGAATACAAGCACTCGTAATGTACCAATTTTAAATACTGTTCCTTTGTTTGTAATGTCGTGGGGATGTACATGTGGTTCTGTGCTTTTTTGCATGGTGAATAGGCATACCCCGATTGTAAGAAAAACACATGATAAAAGTGGTCCTGCTTCTGGGAAGAACATAACACTTAAACTGACGGATAATACAGGACCAATGATGAAGCAAATTTCATCGACGACCGATTCGAAGGAAAATGCTGTATGCAATTTATGAGATCCACGGTATAGTTTAGTCCAACGTGCACGTACCATGGCCGACATGTTTGGCATACAACCCGCACATAAGGCGGATAGAAATAGCGTCCAATAAGGAGCCTCATATTTCGTACATAGAAGTAAGAGAATCGTAAAGAAAACACTGATACCTGTAGTCGGAAGAAGTATACGAGATTGCCCTAATTGATCAGCCATACGAGAAATATGAGGAGCTAGTAAAGCTGATGATAATGTGAAGGTGGCTGCAACGGCTCCGGCAAGCCAATAGTCACCACGTAACTGAGATAACATTGTAACAATACCAATCCCCATCATTGATATGGGCATCCGAGCTATAAAGCCTGCTAATGAGAATCCTTTTGTACCAGAAGCACTGAAAATCTCACGGTAGGAATTAAACATAATAATCACCAAAGTATTTGACGTTTACATATACATTCTTCATTCTTGTAACTCCTCCTCTGTGTCGTTAATACCTTCTATAAAAAGGGACAGTGAGTCAATTTAGGGTATAAGTAAGAAGTTATATTATCTTGTAAGCTAGAAAAAATTGACATACGCACCGTATGCCAATATCATATTAACATACGGTGCGTATATCAATTGAAATATTTTATCTCTGGATGGAGAGCTAACGTTAAAAGGAGTTATTCTTTTATATAGAGAACGATACTATAATGGGATTCATTTTGAATAAAGGGAATGAATAGAAGTAGGAGGAAAAGATGGTTAAAAAAACAAGAGCAGAAATGATCATTGAAACACGCGCTAAATTGCTGAGTGCAGCAAGAGAGGCTTTCGGTACAGTTGGATATGTAAACACATCTATGGATGATTTTACTGCATCTGTCGGTTTAACGCGTGGTGCAATTTATCATCATTTTGGCGATAAAAAAGGATTGTTAGAAGCAGTTGTAAAAGAAATTGATATGGAAATGGATAATAAATTACGGAAAGTATCAGATGAGGCGGAAGGAAATTGGGAAGGATTTGTTGGGCGCTGTCGAGCTTATTTAACGATGGCACTTGATCCAGAAATTCAGAGAATCGTACTTCGGGATGCACCAGCAGTATTAGGAACTAGCTATTATCAATCATCGCAATCACAATGTTTAGCAACAATGGGTAATATGCTTCTGCAATTGATGCAGGAGCATATTATTGAAAAAACAGACTGTGAAGCTTTAGCACGGCTCATAAATGGGGGATTAGTGGACCTCGCTTGTTGGATTGCGAATTCTGAAGATGCCGAGGCACAGTTGTCTAAAGCTTTGCATAGCCTATCACTTATATTGAATAGTTTGGTGTTAGAAAAGAATGAGCGATCGTAACGGATATTTTTATTGATATGCAATAATGGTTAGAGTGGAAGTGTACCGTGTGAGGAGTAGTTGAGGCTACTCTTTATTTTTTTCTATTGACGAAAGAGTATTATCTGCTCGTTGCTAAAAATGGTGAGGAATAAAAACATTTTTAAAGTGGTAATTAAACTTGTTTATTTCGATTCACAATCTTTATAAAACATCTTCATTGGTATTGATTCCACACTTGATCTAATCATTTTACACTCTATGTGAAAAAGTTCACAAATAGGTCATAATTTGTGAAGGAATTCACAATAATCCGTGCTACAATATGTATGTAAAGAAGTTAAACAACATTAAATTAGTATTTTAATTAATTACTTAAACAATAATATAAAATATATGTGAACAATAGAGAGGGGAAATTATCATGAAAAAAGGTATCAATCGTGTAGTATTAGTAGGAACAGGAGCTGTAGGTTGTAGTTATGCTTACTCAATGATCAACCAAGGTGTAGCTGAAGAATTCGTACTTGTAGATGTAAATGAAGCAAAAGCAGAAGGGGAAGCAATGGACTTAAGCCATGCGGTACCATTCTCTCCAGCACCAACAAAAGTTTGGAGCGGTAGCTATGCAGATTGTAAAGATGCAGATCTAGTTGTTATCACTGCTGGATTACCACAAAAGCCAGGCGAAACTCGTTTAGACTTAGTTGAAAAAAATACAAAAATCTTTAAACAAATCGTTCGCGGTATTATGGATAGCGGATTCGATGGAATCTTCTTAATCGCAACTAACCCAGTTGATATTTTAACTTACGTAACTTGGAAAGAATCTGGCCTACCAAAAGAGCGCGTAATTGGTTCTGGTACAACTTTAGACTCTGCTCGTTTCCGTTACATGTTAGGCGACTACTTAGATGTAGATCCACGTAACGTTCATGCTTATATCGTTGGTGAGCACGGTGACACTGAACTTCCAGTATGGAGCCACGCTACTGTAGGTGTACAAAAACTAGAAACAATCTTAGCGAACAACGAACAGTATAGCCAAGAAGATTTAGATAAAATCTTTGAAAATGTACGCGATGCAGCTTACCACATTATCGAGCGTAAAGGCGCAACTTACTACGGAATCGGTATGTCATTACTTCGTGTAACTAAAGCGATCTTAAGCAACGAGAACAGCGTATTAACTGTATCTGCATACCTTGAAGGTCAATATGGTGAGAAAGATGCTTACGTAGGTGTTCCAGCTGTTATTAACCGCGAAGGTGTACGTGAAATCGTAGAACTTGAATTAAACGAAGAAGAAAAAGCGAAATTCGCTCATTCTGTAAAAGTGTTAAAAGAAACAATGGCACCAGTACTATAATAATTGTTAAATAATTCAGAGGCGGGAAACTGCTTCCTACCTCTGAATTAATATAAATTAATATAAATTCCTTTTCCGGTTTCCCTTGTATATCCCCAATATACCCCTTTTGCTGGATAAGGGTCGTTTATAGAAAAAGCACTCTATTTTTGAATAGAGTGCTTTTGTGCGTTATCCCACTATTTGCGAGCAGAATTTCACTTTATTCTTTAGGAGTTAACCTTGTGGCAATTTTTCCTAAACGCCATTCATCTCCTGCATACTCATTAGACCATGTCCTACCTATTCCTTGAGGTGGGAGTTTTCGTCGGGAAATGATAAAATTTGTGACGAAAAATGTTGAGAAATATTTTTAAACAATAGATTATTTCGCTTGTATTTTACGTGAGAAATAGCGTGAAAAATGGAGAGAAACCAATAAAATAAATATTGAGCAACAATGAAGGGCGAGAAATAGTAAGGAAAATGAAGCGTTTACAATGAATATTCGTCAAAATTCGATATTTTACACGATAAATGTAAACATTTTAAGTGAAATTTAAGAAAAAAACGAATATTTTTTAAAAAACAACAAGGATATTTCAGTTTTTTGCAGAAATGATAAAGAGTAAAAAATTTCTGTCATCTTAGTGAGGTGAACATATTGGATGTAATAAATTGTGAAGAAGTGAAACGAGATGAGTTTCATACAGAAAAGTACTATGACAGTTATAACATCTTTGGGGCACATATTGTGACGGAAGATGGGATGCGAGGTGTACGATTCACAGTATGGGCTCCTCATGCGAAAGCAATGAGTGTTGTTGGGAATTTTAATGAATGGGATTATGAGCAACATAAGATGCTACAAGTGACAGAAGAGGGGATTTGGTCCTTGTTTGTACCGCATATTGAAGAGAATGAGATATACAAGTATGCAATTGAAACGATGGGCGATGACGTTATTTTAAAAGCAGATCCTTACGCAGTATATGCAGAAGTAAGACCAAATACGGCATCTGTAGTTTTTGATATAGAGGGATATGAATGGAATGATAAAAACTGGATTCGTAAGAGAAAGAAAAAATCGATTTATAAAGAAGCGATGACAGTTTATGAATTACATTTCGGTTCTTGGAAAAAGAAAGAAGATGGCGCTCTGTATTCTTACAGAGAAATGGCCGAGGAGCTCATTCCGTATGTGGTGGAACATCAATTTACACATATTGAAATTATGCCGCTTGTTGAGCATCCATATGATCGTTCTTGGGGATATCAAGGAACGGGATATTATGCAGCTACAAGTAGATTCGGCACGCCACATGATTTGATGTATTTTGTCGATGAATGTCATAAATATGGAATCGGTGTCATTTTAGATTGGGTGCCGGGGCATTTTTGTAAAGATGCTCACGGTTTATATTTGTTTGATGGGACACCGACTTATGAATATAAAGATAGAGATGTACAAGAAAACCTTGTATGGGGAACTGTTAATTTTGATTTAGGGAAGAGGGAAGTACGTAATTTCTTAATTTCAAATGCGTTATTTTGGATGAGGTATTTCCATATTGATGGTTTCAGGGTAGATGCAGTTGCGAATATGCTGTACTGGAATAAAGAAGGAAAAGAGCAAAGCAATGAACACGCTGTCTCTTTCTTACGAGAGTTAAATGAAGCTGTGTTTGCAGAAGATGAAGAGTTTCTTATGACAGCGGAAGATTCAACAGCTTGGCCACTTGTAACAGCTCCAACATACGAGGGTGGACTTGGATTCAATTATAAATGGAATATGGGTTGGATGAATGATGTGCTGAAATATATGGAATGTGCGCCAGAGTACCGGAAATACATTCATGAGAAAATGACTTTCTCTTTAATATATGCTCACTCTGAAAACTTCATATTGCCGCTTTCTCATGATGAAGTCGTTCATGGGAAAAAGTCGTTATTAAATAAAATGCCGGGAGATTACTGGGATAAGTTCGCCCAACTTCGTTTATTATATGGATATTTCTTTACTCATCCAGGTAAGAAATTACTCTTTATGGGTGGAGAATTCGGTCAATTTGATGAGTGGAAAGACCTTGAAGATTTAGATTGGAATTTACATGATTTTGAAATGCATCGTTACATGCATGATTACTTTAAAGAGCTCATAGCATTGTATAAGCGCTCAAAACCACTTTGGCAGTTAGATCACTCGCCTGAAGGATTTCAGTGGATTGATGCTAATAATAATGAGCAAAGTATTTTCTCGTTTATCCGCCAAGGGGATAAGCAGGAAGATGCGTTAGTTATCGTATGTAATTTTACGAAAGCTACATATGAAAAATATAAAGTAGGTGTACCAGATTTCGAGTATTATAACGAAATTTTAAACAGTGACTCGGCGCAATATGGCGGATCGGGGCAAGTTAATAAGAAACGTCTCAAGATGATTCTAGAGCCATATCATAATCAAGCGGGACATATAGAAATTACAATTCCACCATTTGGCGTATCCATATTACGACCAGTGAAGACGAGAAAGGGGAGCAAAAAACAAGATGGCTCAAAAACAAAAGTGCGTAGCAATGTTACTAGCAGGGGGAAAAGGTAGTCGTTTAAGTGCATTAACAAAAAATTTAGCCAAGCCAGCTGTTCCATTTGGTGGTAAATATCGCATTATTGATTTTACGTTAAGTAACTGTGCAAACTCCGGTATTGAAACGGTGGGGATTTTGACGCAATATCAACCGTTAGAACTTCATAATTATATTGGAATCGGAAATGCTTGGGATCTTGATCGTGTAAACGGTGGAGTCACTGTGTTACCTCCTTATGCGGAGTCTTCAGGTGTGAAGTGGTATACAGGTACGGCAAGTGCTATTTATCAAAATTTAAACTATTTAAGTCAGTACGAACCAGAATATGTCCTTATTTTATCAGGTGACCATATTTATAAAATGGATTACAGTAAAATGCTAGATTACCATATTGAAAAAGAAGCAGATGTTTCGATTTCTGTTATTGAAGTCCCGTGGGATGAAGCAAGTCGCTTTGGCATCATGAATACAAATGAAGAGATGGAAGTTGTTGAATTTGAGGAGAAACCGCAATTTCCAAGAAGTAATCTTGCATCAATGGGAATTTATATTTTTAACTGGGCCATTTTAAAAGAATATTTAGAGATGGATGCAAGAAATCCTGAATCTAGTAATGATTTCGGAAAAGATGTACTTCCGCTTTTATTAGATGAAGGGAAGAAGTTGATGGCGTATCCGTTTGAAGGATATTGGAAAGATGTTGGAACGGTGAAAAGCTTATGGGAAGCGAATATGGATTTACTTCGCGATGAAACATCGTTGAACTTGAACGATCGTAATTGGCGCATTTATTCTGTGAATCCAAACGAGCCGCCTCAATATATTGCAGAACAGGCAAAAGTAGAAGAATCACTTATTAATGAAGGATGCGTCATTGAAGGGGACGTGAAGCATTCTGTTTTATTCCAAGGAGTGACGGTGGAAGAAGGTAGTATGGTAATCGATTCTGTCGTTATGCCGGGGGCAAAGATTGGTAAAAACGTTGTGATTGAAAGAGCGATCGTTGGATCGGAAATGGTTATTGAAGATGGGACAATAATTCGTCCAGAAAAAAATGTTGATGATGTAGTACTAATTGCTGAAGGAAAATAGAAAAGGGGGATGAAATGAATGGGAGAAAAAATGTTAGGAATTATTAATGCAACGGGAAGTTTTCCTTCCTTAAAGAAAGTAACAGGGCATCGTTCATTAGCGGCATTACCGTTTGGAGGCCGTTACCGCCTCATTGATTTCATGCTTTCAAATATGGTGAATTCTAATATTCATAGCGTGGCGGTTTTTACAAGTCATAAAAATCGTTCTTTAATGGATCATGTCGGTTCAGGAAAACAGTGGGATTTAGATAGAAAGCGTGATGGACTGTTTTTATTCCCACCGAACTGCCAATGTGATCATGACGAATTTGGATCTTTTGCACATTTTAGAAGACATATTGATTATTTTCTAAGAAGCAGAGAAGAATATGTTGTTATTACGAATAGCCATCTTGTAACAGCGTTAAACTTTCAAGCGGTGTTAGAGCGACATATACATACGTCTGCAGATATTACTGAAGTTTGTTATGAAGGGGTTTCGCTTCAAACATATGTGTTAAAGAAACAATTATTGCTAGACTTATTTGAGACATATAAAGATGTGGAGCAATACAGTTTATTTGATGTAGTGAGAGAAAAGAGCGGGAAATCACTGCATATTGCTACGTATGAGCATACAGGATATGTAGCTATCATTGATTCGATTGAAAGTTACTATAAGCATAGTCTAGAAATTTTGCAGCCTACTATTTGGAAGCAATTATTTAAGAAAGAAACACCAATCTTTACGAAAGTAAAAGATGAGCCGCCAACTCGTTATATGAAGGGTGCAGTAGTGAAAAATACGATGATTGCAAACGGTAGTATTATTGAAGGTGAAGTGGAAAATAGTGTTATCTCCCGTTCTGTTAAAATTGGAAAAGGATCAATTGTTCGTAATAGTATTATTATGCAAAAGAGCAAAATTGGAGATAATTGCATAATAGACGGTGTTATTATTGATAAAGATGTGAAACTTGGCGACGGCGTAGTGTTAAAAGGAAGTGCTGATGAGCCATATGTTGTAGAAAAAGGTAGTGTACAAAATAGTACAATCAACAGTTATTCGTAAATAGCAGGTGCATAATTAGTGGGGGATTTAGAAAACCCCCACTAATTAAGGTTTTACTCTATATGAAAACTTGAAGGGAGGAAGCTGTAAGAAGAGCGATTTATGATGTATACGCTTTTCGTGCAGTGGAACAACAGGTGAATATTTTATTTGCAGTATCAGAATGTGTACCGTTTATTAAATCCGGAGGTCTAGCTGATGTAGCAGGCGCGCTCCCAAAAGAATTAAAAAAATTAGGAGTGAATGTTCGCATTATACTTCCAAACTACAGTCTTATCCCGAAAGAGTTAAGAGAAGGATGTACGCTTCATAAAGTAATTAACGTTCCTCTTGGATGGAGAAACCAATATTGCGGGATTTTAAAAGGTGAGCAGGATGGGATTACGTATTACTTAATAGATAATGAATATTATTTTAAGAGAGATTCTCTCTATGGCCATTATGATGATGGAGAGCGTTTTTCTTATTTTTCAAAAGCAGTTTTAGAGTGTATTCCGCATCTTGATTTCGAAGTAGATGTTCTTCATAGCCATGATTGGCATACAGCTATGGTTAATTTCTTACTTCGTGAAAAGTATCAAGATAACCCGTTATATGAGCATATTAAAACGGTATATACGATTCATAATTTGCAGTTCCAAGGTGTATTTCCTCCTGAAGTGATGTACGACTTACTGGAGCTTGGTCATGAATATTTTCATAGTGAACAGCTTGAGTTTTATGGAAACGTGAACTTTATGAAAGGCGGTATTATCGCATCTGACCAAATTACAGCGGTTAGCCCGACATATAAAGAAGAGATTCAATATGAGTTTTTCGGTGAGAAGTTAGATGGATTGCTACGAAAGCATAACGATAAGCTTAGTGGCATTGTAAATGGAATTGATACGAGTGTATATAATCCAGAAACAGATCCATATATTCCGGCTCAGTATAGTGCAGAGTCATTAGAGGAAAAGAGTGAAAATAAACGCGCATTGCAGCGTTATTTTGGTTTACCAGAAAAAGAAGATACACCAGTTATTTCGATGGTAACACGATTAACGAAGCAAAAGGGGCTTGATCTAGTACGTACTGTATTCCGTGAAATAATGGAAGAAGATGTACAATGTATTATTTTGGGGTCAGGCGATTCTGAATACGAGCAGTTCTTTGAATGGATGGCATACGAATATCCAGAAAAGGTAAAAGTATATATTGGATTTAATGAAGCGTTAGCGCACCAAGTGTACGCGGGAAGCGATCTGTTTTTAATGCCATCGCTGTTTGAACCGTGTGGACTTGGACAACTTATTGCGCTAGCATATGGCACGATTCCAATTGTAAGAGAAACAGGCGGATTAAATGATACTGTACATTCTTACGATGAGGAAACTGGAATTGGGAATGGCTTTAGCTTTACGAATTTTAATGCGCATGACATGTTACATACAATTCTTCGTGCAATTGAGTTTTATCAAGATAAACCGGTATGGGATAAGCTTGTAAAGCAAGCGATGACTGAAGATTATAGCTGGGGGAAATCTGCTCTTGCATATAAGAAATTGTATAAAAGTCTCATGGAATAACATTGAGGTGGTGAAAAAATGTTTACTCATGTTGAAAGCTTTAAATCCGCTTTTCTAGAAAAATTAGAAATGATGTATGGGAAAAGTTTCAAAGATTCTACAACTCGTGATCAGTATAATACGCTTGGTCATATGGTACGTGAGTATATGAATAGTCAATGGATTGCAACGAATGAAAGTTATCGTTCTGGAGATCAAAAGCAAATGTATTATTTATCCATTGAGTTTTTACTTGGGCGTTTGCTAGGCAGTAACATATTAAATTTAGGTATTCGAGATGTATGTGAAAAGGGGCTTTCTGAACTTGGAATTTCTTTGCAAGAGTTAGAAGAGATTGAAGCAGATGCTGGCCTTGGTAATGGTGGCCTTGGACGTTTAGCAGCCTGTTTCCTCGATTCACTCGCTTCTTTAAACTTACCAGGACATGGCTGTGGTATTCGTTATAAGCATGGCTTGTTTGATCAAAAAATTGTTGACGGCTATCAAGTAGAATTTCCAGAACAGTGGCTTCTTCATGAAAACGTTTGGGAAGTAAGAAGGTATGACCAAGCCGTAGAAGTAAGTTATTTTGGAAACGTTGAACCACTAGAAATTGATGGACGTTTAGAGTTCAGGCATACAAATGCAGAGGTTATTATGGCAGTACCATATGACGTTCCAGTTATAGGGTATGAAACAAGTACTGTAAATACGCTTCGGCTTTGGAATGCGGAGCCAGTTCCTTTCCCGCAAAATTGTAAAGATATTTTGAAATATAAGCGTGAAACAGAGGCCGTATCGGAGTTTTTATATCCAGATGATACGCATGATGAGGGGAAAATACTTCGTTTAAAACAACAGTATTTCCTCGTATCAGCAAGTTTGCAAAATATCGTTCGTATGCATAGGGAGAGGCACGGTAGTCTTCGTCAGTTACATGAAAAAATTGCGATTCATATAAACGATACACATCCGGTTCTAGCAATTCCAGAACTTATGCGTATTTTATTAGACGAAGAAAAATTGACATGGGAAGAAGCTTGGCACATAACAACGCAGACGATTTCCTATACGAATCATACAACGTTATCAGAAGCGCTTGAGAAATGGCCAATTCACATTTTTAAACCGTTATTACCGAGAATTTATATGATTATTGAAGAAATTAATGAACGTTTCTGTCATGAGCTTTGGGACCGTTATTCGTACGATTGGAAGCGCATTGAGGACATGGCCATTATTGCGCATGACCTTGTGAAAATGGCTCATTTAGCGATTGTTGGTAGCCATAGCGTTAACGGTGTGGCGAAAATTCATACAGAAATTTTAAAGCAGCGTGAAATGCGATTGTTCTATGAATTTTATCCAGATAAGTTTAATAATAAAACGAATGGAATTGCTCATAGGCGCTGGCTAATGAAGGCGAATCCGCAGCTGACGAATCTTATTTCGGAAGCGATTGGTGAAGAGTGGAAGAAAGAGCCAATTAAGCTGCAAGCACTGCAAAACTTCATATATGATACTAGTTTTCAAGAAAAGCTTGCAGGGGTAAAACAAGAGCGTAAAATTATTTTAGCGGAGCGCATTCATAATAAAATGGGGATCACTATTGATCCAAATTCTATTTTTGATGTGCAAGTGAAAAGGCTACATGCCTATAAACGACAGTTATTAAATGTTCTTCATATTTTGTACTTGTATAACCGTTTAAAAGAGGATACTAGTTTTTCATTTTACCCGCGTACTTTTATTTTTGGAGCGAAAGCATCACCTGGCTATTATTATGCGAAGAAAATTATTAAATTAATAAATGAGCTTGCAAGAAAGGTGAATACCGATCCGTACGTAAGTCAATTTATGAAAGTTATCTTTCTAGAAAACTACCGAGTTTCTTTAGCGGAAGATATATTCCCGGCGGCAGATGTAAGTGAACAAATTTCAACTGCGAGTAAAGAAGCATCGGGAACAGGTAACATGAAATTCATGATGAATGGTGCAATTACACTCGGAACGTTAGATGGAGCTAACATTGAAATAAAAGACCGGGTCGGTGATGATGCCTGCTTCATTTTCGGCTTAACAGCGGATGAGGTTCTTCATTATTACCAAAATGGTGGATATCGTGCAAGTGACTATTATCACCACAATATGCACATTAAAAAAGTAGTAGATCAGTTAACGAATGGTTTCTTTGCACAGTCGGGAGCTGAATTTGAAGCGATTTATGATTCTCTCGTTATTCAAAATGATGAATACTTCGTTCTTCGAGATTTTAGCCCATATGCTGAAAGACAAGAAGTTATCGGAAGGGCCTATGAAAATAGGAAGAAATGGCTGGAAATGTCGATTTTGAACATTGCACAATCTGGGCATTTTGCGAGTGATCGAACAATTTTGCAGTACAGTAATGAAATTTGGGGTATTGGTAATACTGTTAAACTTTTTTAGATGAAAGCCTCTTTTGAAGGGGCTTTTATTTATTCACTTTTAAAGCAGGGATACGCTTACTTAGAAAAATAAAACGAGCTTAAGGATATTAAGCTCGTTTTACTTATTTTGCTTAAGAAAGAAATGGGATAGTGGTATATATTATACCTGTTCCACCGTATTCTCCTGTCGCAAAGTATGAAAATGTAAAGAAACCTGTAACCGAAAAAATTACAATGAGAAAAAGTGCAAAGATAAATTTTAACATGTAAGGTCCCCTCATCCAAAAGTAAATTCATATATTATTATAGTATACGAATGTTTAATTTCCAATTGTTTACTGGTTAAAAATGAGAGGTCAGACATGTTTTGTATGTTGTAATGGAATGATTATTCGTAATGGATTTTGTATTTTTCGTAAATGTCATGTTGTGATGGACGTGTGCATA
Organism: Bacillus sp. NPDC060175; assembly: GCF_042728695.1. Lineage (NCBI taxonomy): Bacteria > Bacillati > Bacillota > Bacilli > Caryophanales > Bacillaceae > Bacillus > Bacillus sp. NPDC060175. The sequence continues at coordinate 40,890 of NZ_JBHWYR010000031.1, read as the reverse complement.
TTCCCAATCCTTCTCATTAAAATGGACATTTCTTGGAGGGAGAAGAGGAACGACATCGAATAAATTGACAAAACGAAAGCTACTAGCTACTTGCAGTTTATAATAATTTCGAAAAGCGATATCTCCAACTTTTGGAGAGGCAAATGTATAAAGACCGTACTGTGCGAAGGCAGTATTTATACGGGCATCTAGTATGTGTAGTGTAGCGAGTGCACCGCCTAAGCTATGGCCTGTTGCAAGAAGTTTCTTATGGGCTGGTAATGACACGAGCATATCCATAATAGGATCCCGGCAAGATTCATAAATTGAAAGAAAGCCGTTATGGACATTTCCGCTATTTAAAGCGTATGGGTATGGCCTTTGGTTGACGAGTGAATCGATAATCCAATCTGTATCTGTTTGTGTGCCCCTAAAAGCTACAATAATCGTATCCTCAGATTCTAATATGAACCCAAACCATTCCATCGTTTGAATTGCTTTTCCTTGAAAGCCTTGTACATATTGGAATCCATCAGGTATTTCAAAAATCCCATTTTGTTTATATTGTTCATACGTTAGATCGCAGCAAGAAGCTAACAATATGGCAGTATCTTTATCAAAGGATAAAGGAGTACGCATCAAGAAAGCCCTCCTTAAGAAAAGGTATAGTTCAATATATGCAGTGAGGGACTTGATTCATTCTTTTGAAAAAAGGCTTGAACCTACAGTTACGCGAGGGAGTATGATTTTTGTAAACATATTGTTAGGAGGAGTGTAGGATGAGCAAAAAGGAAGGCTATTCAATTGGTGAGTTTTCAAAGAGAACAGGCACATCAATACGGACACTACAGTATTACGATGGAATTGGATTGCTTAAACCTGAAAAAAATATGAGTTCAGGACACCGTGTATATAAAAATAGAGATATATTAGCGCTCCAAAAAATAGTGAGTCTTAAAGTATTAGGATATAGTTTAGAAGAAATTCGTGTCATGCTCAATGTGAAAAGTTTGAATATAAGCTTAAAAGAAACATTACAAAATCAAAGAGTAGCTTTTGAAGAAAAGAAAAAACAAATTGAAGTTTCGATAACAGCAATTGAAAGAACGATAATATGTCTTGAAGAAGAAGAGCAGGTAGATAGTGACATATTAATGAGTCTAATTAACAGTATTCAAAAAGAAAACGAACAACGCTTATGGCTGGAAGAATATATACCGAAGGAAATGGTTGATGGATTATATAATAAGCCTGAAGAAGAGATGATAGAACTAGATAAAGAGTTTGTACGCTTATCAAAAGAAGTAAAAAGGCTATTTGGAAAACATGTTGATGATCCAGAAGTACAAAAGCTTGCCAATCAGCATATGAAGGCAACCCTTAAGTATGTCGGAGAAGAAACGATGTATTCTTTAAGTGAAGAAATAGAGGATATAGAAGAACAATATAATAAGATAATGCCCTCTCCTTATACAGTGGAGGAAGAGTTATGGCTTAATGAAGTGATGGAATATTATATGATTAAAAATGATTTATACAGTCCAAAAGAAACAGATAGTTCCCTATGAAGGGGACTATCTGTTTTTAGTGTTTTACTCTTTCCCATCTAAAAGGCGACCAAGTCCACCTAATACACTACCTTCACCAGTACTTTGCGCTGCTGGGCTTGTAAGGCGTGCTGCTAAGCGGCTAAGTGTTAAGGACTGAATCCAAACAGTTCCAGGACCTTCTAACGTTGCGAAGAATAAACCTTCGCCGCCAAATAGAGCTGTTTTTACTTTTCCAACGAATTCAACATCATAGTTAACGTCTTTTGTCATTGCAACGAGACAACCTGTATCAATGCGAAGTTTCTCGCCAGGTTTTAATTCGCGCTTATATACTGTTCCGCCTGCGTGCATGAAAGCTAGTCCGTCACCTTCAAGTTTCTGCATGATGAAACCTTCACCACCGAAGAAACCAGTTCCAATTTTCTTTGTAAATTCGATTCCGATAGAAACACCTTTTGCTGCACAAAGAAATGCATCTTTTTGGCAGACTACTTTTCCTTGATATTCTGTTAAATCAACAGGAATAATTTTTCCAGGATAAGGAGCGGCGAATGATACGTGTCGTTTGCCATGACCTGTATTTGTAAATACAGTCATAAACATACTTTCACCTGTAACGAGACGTTTACCTGCGCCCATTAATTTACCGAATAGACCACTAGATGGTCCAGAACCATCACCGAAAATCGTTTCCATTTCTATATGATCTTCCATCATCATCATTGCGCCAGCCTCTGCGATAACGCTTTCTTCTGGATCCAACTCAATTTCAACAAACTGCATATCATCGCCATATAATTTATACTCGATTTCATGTGCTTGCATTTTTTCACCTCATCATATGTAGTAATTATATTGTACAGAAATCAAAGGAATTAGAATACTGTAGTTTTGTTAATTTTTGAATAAAAGTAGAATGGAAGTTTAAGGTTATACTAGAATTATAAAAAACGATGGGACGAAAGTGTTCTCATTTGACGTTTTTGATATAGCATGATATAGTGAAAACACTATTGAGCTACATAATGTGGTACGGAAATAAAGCACGTTGTATTAAAGGCTGTAAGCTTGTTATACATTCATGTCCTTTATATCCACCTTTTCATGTGGATTCATAGTTTCATTTTTATTTAGGAGGTACATGACATGCAAACAGGTAAAGTTAAATGGTTTAACGGCGAAAAAGGTTTTGGCTTCATCGAAGTTGAAGGCGGAGAAGACGTATTCGTACATTTCTCAGCTATTCAAGGCGACGGCTTCAAAACTTTAGAAGAAGGTCAAGAAGTTTCTTTCGAAATCGTTGATGGAAACCGCGGACCACAAGCAGCTAACGTTACAAAAAACTAATTAGCTAGCGAAAAAAAGCATTCCGAACTTCGGAATGCTTTTTTTATGCTTTAGAACCAGACTCATCTGAAGATAATTCACCTTTAAAGGTGCGCTCTTCAAAGTCATCAAGCAATTGTTCATATTCTTCATGTTCTTCTGTTGCGAAAACTTGTGGGTTTTTTCCATACATATCTGTTCCGATAAAGTTTTCGAAATCCTCTACATAACCAACATTTTCTTCACTATTTACGTACATTCCATTATAGTTTTTTGAATCCTGTCGTTCTAAATCGGATGGTGTTTCTGATGTTCCGTAATTTGCGACGTCTTGCCAAGCGTCTTCAGCATCGTATTCAACAGAATGATCTTCGTCGTGCTTGTGAAACGAAGGAGCTAGCACCTCTTCTTCAACTGGGCGCGTGTTCATATCTAATTTATTTGTAGTGTGCCGAATACACGTTGTAGCAGTTGGCATTGCTTCTAATCTTTCAAATGGAATTTCCTCACCAGACACTTCGCAAATTCCGTACGTACCAGCTTCAATTTTTTGCAGAGCATGTTTCGTATCTTCTAACTGTTTATGCCAAAATTCGATGAGTCCGAAATCTTTCTCACGTTCGTACAATTCTGTAGCCATATCACCTGGATGGTTGTCATAGCTAGACAATTCTCCTACTGAATCACGTTCAGATGCACGGTTTTCATTTTCATGAGTTTGTATTGTTTGTTCAACTTCTTGCTGTTGTTTTTCTAAAATAGATTTAAATTGATTTATTTGTTGTGGAGTTAACATAGTCGTCCACCTTCCTACAATTCAGTTTCTTTACATAGTATGAGCGTTGAGAGTAGGAATTATGAGATGAATTTCAGCTGGGAAGTTGGTATATGAAAAAAGGAGCTGCGTAAGCAGCTCCTTTCTATCCCGCTATTTGCCGGGCAGTAAAACTCCCACCTTAAAATTTGGCTGGAGCAAAGAAGTTAGGTGGGAGTCGGGCTGCCCGTAAACGCCCGATTAGTGCGGGCTAATAATCAGTGGGGATGAACAAAATCCCCACTGATTAAAGTTTCACTTTATAGGAAGTATCCAAGTAATAATCCGATTCCCATTAGGAGACCGAAAATTGTATTTGTTTTTGCTGTTGAAATCATCGCAGGTACCATTTCCATTGGAATGCTTTTGCCGATAAAGCCTTTCGTCGCTTTAAATGCTTTCGGTGCACTTAAGAATACGATAAGCATCCATGGTGATACGATGTTAACGATGATTAAAGCGATTGTCCAAATGTAGGAAACGATGAACATAGAAGCAAGTACACCAACTGCTCTTTCGCGTCCAACGAGAATCGCCAATGTTTTACGGCCATTTTCTTTATCACCATCTAAATCACGAATGTTGTTAGATAGTAAAATCGCACCAATTAAAATGGAGCTTGGGATAGATAGTAAAATCACTTCTGATGTTACTGCTCCTGTTTGGATAAAGAATGAAATACCGATAATAATGACACCCATAAATAATCCTGCTGTTAGCTCTCCAAATGGTGTGTACGCAATTGGAATGGGGCCACCAGTGTAAAGGTAAGCAACGGCCATACAAACAAGACCGATTGCGGCAAGCCACCAGCTAGAGTTCATACAAATATAAACACCTAATAGCGTTGCGATGCCTAAAAATCCGAATGCTAAGTTAAGCACGGTTTTTGGTTTAATGCCATCGCGGACGATAGCACCGCCAATTCCAACTGAACCTTCATGATCGAGTCCTCTTTTATAATCAAAGTATTCATTAAACATGTTCGTTGCTGCTTGAATGAGAAGGCAAGCAAGAAGCATCATAAAGAAAAGAGGAAGATGTATTTGATTTATACCTCCGACCTGCATTGCATAAGCTGTTCCGATGAAAACAGGAACGAAAGCTGCTGTTAATGTATGGGGACGTAATAAACTCCACCAAATGCGCCAGCCTGTTTGTTTACTTGGCTTTTGCGCTGTAGGAGAGGAATTCGTTGCGACGTTCATTTCCATGTTGAATCCTCCTTAGGTCACATATTGTACACAATTAAGTGTAGAAAAAGCATCATTTAGTGTCAACGTTTATTTTCTAGGAAGAGAAGGCGAATTTCTCAGAAATGCTAAACGTTGACAGGCCTTTCCTTTGAGGTGTATCTTAAAATCAAGCGTAATTATGACTATTTTTCGCCCATAGGGGGGAGACAATTGTGATTCAAACGAAACAAAAAGGCTTACAAGAAGTTCTTGTTACAGCTATTAAGCGTGCGACTGATGAAAAAACATTAGTTAGTTTTGTAAAACAAATAGATTGGGTGGATCCACTTCTGTTTTATGCAGCAGGAAAAAGGGTCTCATTCGAGAATAGATGTTATTTTGCAGACCCAGCTCAGCATGTAATATTTGCTGGAATTGGCTCTGTTTTCACTATAGCAAATTCTTCTCATAAACGCTTTCAAACTGCTCGTGACGAGTGGGATAAAGTAAAAGAGAAAGCATTCGTACAAAGAGAAGGATACGAATTTGGAACAGGTCCTCTTTTATTTGGTGGATTTTCATTTGACCAAGAAAAAGAAAAAACGGATCTTTGGAAAGAATTTGATGATACCACATTTTCACTACCAGCATTTTTATTAACGGTAAAAAATGAAAAAGCGTGGTTAACGATTAATCAGTTCGTTTCAGCTGAAGATTGTGCAGAAACTCTTTATAACGAAATTATTTCTGTAGAAGAGGGAATTTTACAAGAGAGTAAATGTGCACTAGAAGGATCAAAATTAACAGTTACTTCTAAAGTAGAAGTTGATCCGAGTGGCTGGATGAACGCGATTGGAAAAGTGCAAGATGAAATGAAGCAAGGGAACGTGCAGAAGGTTGTATTAGCAAGGGAGCTAAAAGTAACGATGGATCAGCATATTGATTCCGTTCTTGTTTTAGAAGCGCTTCGCATTGGGCAACCGGATTGTTACGTATTTTCTTTTGATTATAAAGGAGCATGCTTCTTAGGGGCGACACCTGAGCGATTGATTCGAAAAGAAGGCGAGAAGTTTACATCGATGTGCCTTGCTGGTTCAATTGGTCATGGCAATTCTATAGAAGAAAGTAAACAAAATGGTGAGACGCTTCTTCATGATGAAAAGAATTTGGCTGAACACGGTTATGTAGTTAACATGATTCGAGGTGTGTTAAGTGAGCATTGCGAATCTGTTAATATTCCGGAGAGCCCAGGCTTATTAACGACGAAAAATTTAATCCATTTATATACGCCAGTAGAAGCAAAAGGTGATGCAAGTCTTTTAACGATGGTAGAAGAATTACATCCAACACCAGCTCTTGGTGGTACACCTCGTCATGAGGCGTTGAAATTAATCCGTGATGTAGAGCTTTTAGATAGAGGATTATATGGCGCACCAATTGGCTTTATAGATGATGAAGGAAATGGTGAATTTGCGGTTGCACTTCGCTGCGGATTATTAAATGGCGAGAGGGCATCCTTATTTGCCGGCTGTGGTATCGTAATTGATTCAGTAGCTCAGCTTGAATATGAAGAAACAAGTTTGAAGTTTAGACCGATGCTTGGTGCTTTGGAGGAATTAATGAAATGAACAATCATATAGAAGCATTATCATATTATTTAGGCGCGTTCGTGGACGAACTGACGCGTTTAAATGTATGTGATGTTGTCATTAGTCCTGGTTCACGGTCAACGCCGATTGCCTTACTAATGGAACAACATGAAGGAATGAAAACATATTTACATGTAGACGAAAGATCAGCAGGATTCTTTGCGCTCGGTATTGCGAAAGTAAAAAAACGTCCTGTTGCGCTATTATGTACGTCAGGAACGGCAGCAGCGAACTATTATCCTGCTGTATGTGAAGCGTTTCATTCACGAGTGCCGCTTATCGTATTAACAGCGGATAGACCGCATGAATTAAGAGATGTGGGTGCACCACAGGCGATGAATCAATTTAATTTATACGGTACTTTTGTAAAGCAATTTACAGAGATGGCACTTCCTGAAGCGAGTGAAGCAATGTATCATTACGCTCGAATGACAACTCAGCGTACGATAGCAAGTGCCTGTTTAGCGCCGCAAGGACCTGTTCATCTTAATTTTCCAGTTCGCGAGCCGCTTATACCGGATTTCTCATTAGAAAGTTTATGGGATAAAGGGCGTGGTGAATATACAGGAGTAGTTCAGCAAGGGAACGTGACGATGCCGAGTGAATATGTAGATTCTCTTGTAGGGCGCCTTTCACATATGGAAAAGGGGCTTATTATTTGTGGAGACGGCAGTCATCCAGAAATCACAGAAGTTGTTATGAAAGTAGCTGAGAAAACAGGGTATCCAATTTTAGCAGATCCACTTTCTAACCTCCGTAGTGGTAATCATGATAAAACGATGGTTATAGATTGTTACGATACATTTTTACGAAATGAATTGTTAAAAGAAACGTGGAAGCCGAATGTTTTAATTCGTTTCGGCGGAATGCCTGTCTCTAAAGCATTAACGCAGTTCATCAAAAAACAAACGAAAGCTGTTCATATCGTTGTTGATGAATCTGGACAATGGAGAGATCCAGCTCTAGTTGCGACAGAAGTTGTACAAGCTAGTGACATTGAATTTTGCAGAGCATTATTAGAGAAAATGCCAGTTATGAAAAAGAATGATTGGTTTGGAATGTGGAAACATATAAACAAGAAAACGAGAGAAACACTTCGTGAAATGGAAACATATGAAACGGCATTTGAAGGAAAAGTAATTACGGATATTGTACGTGTATTACCAGAAGGGGCAACGTTATTTGCGAGTAATAGTATGCCAATTCGCGATACCGATTCATTTTTCTTCACATCGGATAAAAACATTCAAGTAATGGCGAACCGCGGTGTAAATGGTATTGATGGAATTATTTCAACAGCTTTAGGAGCGAGCGTTATTTGTGATCCGCTCGTATTAGTAATCGGTGATTTATCATTTTATCACGATTTAAACGGATTATTAGCTGCAAAATTACATGAATTAAATATAACGATTGTTGTTGTGAATAATGATGGTGGAGGTATTTTCTCATTCTTACCACAATATGAGAAAAAGGAACATTTCGAATCATTATTTGGGACACCAATTGGGCTTGATTATGAACATGTTGTCAAAATGTATGGTGGTTCATTTAGCCGTGTGAATGGATGGGAAAACTTCCGAGAAGAAGTACAAACTGGAACGAAAACGAATGGATTACACGTTGTGGAAATTTGTACGAATCGCGAAGAAAACCTGAAATTACATCGTGAATTATGGGCAAAAACAATGGACGTTATTACTACATTTTTGCAAGGTGAATCAAAATGAGAGTAACATTGCAAGGTGTATCGTATGAATATGAAGTAGCCGGAAGCGGGGAACCACTTCTACTTCTTCATGGTTTTACGGGAAGCATGGAAACATGGCGTTCTTTTATCCCTTCATGGAGCGCGCGGTTTCAAGTAATTGTAGTGGATCTTGTTGGGCACGGAAAGACAGAGAGGCCTGAAGATGTCACGCACTATGATATCCGAAATGCGGCGCTGCAAATGAAAGAACTACTAGATCATCTTCATATTGAAAAAGCACATATACTTGGTTATTCAATGGGCGGTAGACTGGCGATTACGATGGCATGCTTATATCCAGAGTATATACATTCTCTTTTATTAGAAAATTGTACAGCTGGGATTGAAAGTGAAGAGGCTAGAAAGGAACGTCGTGAAAAAGATGAGCGACTTGCCGATAAAATTGAGCGAGAAGGCACCCGAAGTTTTGTATCGATGTGGGAAAATATTTCGCTTTTTGAAACGCAAAAACGTTTAGCAAAAAACGTGCAAGAAGCGGTGCGAAAAGAACGACTTGCTAACAATCCAAAAGGACTTGCTAATAGTCTTCGCGGCATGGGAACAGGGGCTCAGCCTTCATGGTGGAAAGAATTGCACAACTTGCAAATGCCGGTTCTTTTAATGAATGGGGAATATGATGAAAAGTTCTTTCGCCTATTAAAAAACATAGAAAAATGCATCCCTCGCGCGAATTTTGTCAAAATTGATGGTGCTGGCCATGCAATTCATGTGGAACAACCGGAAAAGTTTGATACAATAGTAAAGGGATTTCTAAAAACTATGCAGTGATGCTTTTTTCAGCAAGAAGGAAGTTGCACTTATAGAGGAGATCAGAAATATAAAAGGAGGTAATAGTAATGACTATTGAATGGGTAAAAGAAGGCAATTACGAAGATATTATTTATTCAACATACAATGGCATCGCAAAGATTTCGATTAACCGCCCTGAAGTACATAATGCATTCCGTCCTAAAACGGTAATGGAGTTAATCAATGCTTTTGCGCACGCTCGTGATGATGCAAATGTTGGCGTTATCATTTTAACAGGTGAAGGTGGACGTGCATTCTGTTCTGGCGGCGATCAAAAAGTTCGCGGTCATGGTGGCTATGTAGGTGACGACCAAATCCCACGTTTAAACGTATTAGACTTACAACGTCTAATTCGCGCAATTCCTAAACCGGTTATCGCAATGGTAGCAGGTTATGCAATCGGTGGTGGACACGTACTTCATATCGTATGTGACTTAACAATCGCTGCAGACAACGCTGTATTCGGACAAACTGGTCCTAAAGTAGGAAGCTTTGACGGTGGATACGGAGCTGGTTATTTAGCTCGTATGGTAGGCCATAAGAAAGCTCGTGAAATTTGGTACCTATGCCGTCAATACAACGCACAAGAAGCGCTTGATATGGGCTTAGTAAACACAGTAGTACCATTAGAAGAACTTGAAGCAGAAACAGTGCAATGGTCACAAGAAATTTTAGCAAACAGCCCAATGGCACTTCGTTTCTTAAAAGCTGCATTCAACGCAGACACAGACGGTTTAGCTGGTATACAACAACTAGCTGGAGACGCAACGTTATTGTACTACACAACTGACGAAGCAAAAGAAGGCCGCGACGCGTTCAAAGAAAAACGTACTCCGGACTTCGGTCAATTCCCTCGTTTCCCGTGATCAAACCAAAAGCGGAAGCGGCTCGCTTAGAACAAGAGGGCGTTGGAACGCCTGACGTAGAGGCGCTTTTTGCCTCATAGGAAGGCGTGAAACGACCGACTGTTCTAGCCGCTGTAGCTAGATGAGATCAAAACCGGAAACAAAACAACTAAGAGACTTGATGTCACATCAAGTCTCTTTCTTTCATGAAAGGAGAATGAATAATGGAGACGATGCCGAATTGGTTAATGCAACGTGCATTTTTAACACCAGATCGCACTGCAATTGAAATAGAGGATGAAAAGGTTACTTTTATGCAGCTGCATGAAAAAGTAGTATCTGTTTGTGAACAACTTTCACATGTAGGAGTGAAGCGGGCGCAAAAGGTGGCTGTTCTGATGAAAAATGGTATGGAGATGATTACAGTTATTCACGCCTTATCTTACGTAGGTGCAGTAGCTGTGCTTTTAAATACGCGTCTTTCAAGAGAAGAGCTACTTTGGCAAATGGATGATGCTGAAGTTGTTTGTTTAGTGACGGATCAAGATTTTGGGGCTAAAGATGTTCCTGTATATTCATTTGCTGAAGTGATGAATGGACCGAAGGCGGAAGCATCTATTCAAGAAGAATTTTCTTTAGAAGAAGCGATGACAATTATTTATACGTCTGGGACGACAGGGAAGCCGAAAGGCGTTATTTTAACGTACGGTAATCATTGGGCAAGCGCAGTCGGTTCTTCGCTTAATTTAGGGCTTCGTGATGATGATTGCTGGTTAGCTTGTATGCCGATGTTCCACGTTGGCGGGCTATCTCTTTTAATGAAAAATATTATGTACGGTATGCGCATTTTACTCGTTCCGAAATATGATGCTAATTTTATTCATAAAGCACTTCAAACGAGAGGCGTTACGATTATTTCTGTCGTTTCTAAAATGTTAACAGATCTTTTAGAGCGACTTGGGGAAGGGACATATCCATCTTCTTTACGATGCATGTTACTAGGCGGAGGGCCAGCGCCGAAACCGTTATTAGAAACATGTGTAGAAAAAGGAATTCCTGTGTATCAAACGTACGGTATGACAGAAACGTCTTCGCAAATTTGTACGTTATCAGCAGATTACATGTTAACGAAGGTAGGATCAGCTGGAAAACCACTATTTCAATGTCAGCTTCGTATTGAAAAAGACGACGTAGTAATGCCGCCATATGCTGAAGGAGAAATTGTTGTAAAAGGACCGAACGTAACAGGTGGCTATTTTAATCGTGAAGATGCGACGCATGGGGCGATCAGAAATGGCTGGCTTCATACGGGTGACCTCGGTTATTTAGATGAAGAAGGATTTTTATACGTGTTAGATCGCCGCAGTGATTTAATTATTTCTGGCGGAGAAAATATATATCCAGCTCAAATTGAAGAAGTATTACTTTTTCATCCGGCGGTAGTGGAAGTGGGTGTTGTCGGTATGAAGGATGAAAGTTGGGGACAAGTGCCAGCTGCTTTTGTTGTAAAAAGCGGAGAGGTAACAGAAGAAGAAATTCTTCGTTTTTGCGAGGAGAAATTAGCGAAATATAAAGTGCCGAAGAAGGTATGTTTCTTAGAGGAATTACCACGAAATGCTTCAAAGAAATTGTTAAGACGAGAGTTAAGACAATTAGTGGAGGAGATGTAGGTGGAAATAAAAAAAGCGACATTTTATATAACGGAAATGCCACTCGTCATTCCGTTTGCCGCAAGCTACGGGACTTACGAAAAACGTGAAAGCATCGTCATTGAATTAGAAGATACGGATGGATACGTTGGTTTTGGTGAAGTCGTTGCATTTTCTGAACCGTGGTATACGGAAGAAACGGTGAAGACAGCGCTACATGTACTTCAGGATTTTTTAATACCTGATTTATTGAAAGCTGAAATTTCTCATCCGAATGAGGTACCTGATTTGTTCCAGCATATAAAGAGAAACCGAATGGCAAAGGCGGGAATTGAAGGAGCTGTTTGGGATTTATATGCGAAGCGTAAAAACAAATCTTTAGCGACATTACTTGGTGGAACTAGACCTGAAATTGAAGTCGGAGTTGTGATTGGGATCAATACGATTCCGGTTATGTTAAAACAAATCGAGAAGTACGCGGAAGAAGGATACGAGCGCTTTAAAGTGAAAATAAAGCCAGAACATGACTACGAGTTATTGAAAGAGATTCGTAAAGAGTTTCCGCACATCCCGTTAATGGCTGATGCAAATTCAGCGTACACGTTAGCTGATGTAGAGAAGTTAAAACGGTTAGATAAATTTCAATTGATGATGATTGAACAACCGTTAGCGGATTACGATTTTCTTGATCATGCACAGTTGCAAAAGAAAATTGAAACACCGATTTGTTTAGATGAAAGTATCCATAGTTTAGAAGATGCACGTGTTGCGATTACGCTTGGCAGTTGCCAAATCGTTAATATTAAACCAGGGCGAGTGGGCGGATTAACAGAATCGGTGCAAATCCATAATTATTGTATGGAGCATAACATAGCAGTTTGGTGCGGCGGTATGGTAGAGATGGGGATATCACGCGCACAAAATGTTGCCCTCGCTTCATTGCCGAACTTTACGATTCCTGGAGATATATCTGCTTCTAGTAGACATTGGGAAAAGGATATTATTTCGCCGGAAGTGATGCTTAAAGATGGGAAAGTGATTGTACCGCAAAGCATTGATGCTGAGTATGAAGTTGACCGCGGAAGATTGGAAGAAATAACGAAGCAGCGGATTGTGTTTGAAAGATGAAATAACAAAGGTTACTCTTATGAGTAGCCTTTTCTTATTGTACAAATTGGATAGACTAGTTTAAAATCGAGCGTATGAAAACGGAATGAAGTAGGGGGAGTAAAATGAAGCGCATTTCAATTTTAATAGCGGATGATGAGGCAGAAATTGCTGATTTAATTGAGATACATTTAGAAAAAGAAGGTTACCACGTCGTGAAAGCAGCCGATGGGGAAGAAGCGGTGCATATTATTAAAACGCAGCCGATTGACTTAGTGGTTTTAGATATTATGATGCCGAAAATGGATGGATATGAAGTGACGAGACAGATTCGTGCCAAATATCATATGCCGATTATTTTCTTAAGCGCGAAAACATCTGACTTCGATAAGGTGACAGGTCTTGTACTGGGTGCAGATGATTACATGACAAAGCCTTTCACGCCGATTGAATTAGTCGCGCGCGTAAATGCACAGCTGCGTAGGTTTCTTACGTTAAATCAGCCGAAAGTAGAAGAGAGTAAATCTGCTTTAGAGATTGGCGGAGTTGCTATTGATCCTGAGCGCCGAACGGTAAATGTATATGGAGAGCAAATTGAGTTAACACCGAAAGAGTTTGACATTTTATATTTATTAGCGAGTCATCCGAAGAAAGTGTACAATGTGGAAAATATTTTTCAGCAAGTATGGGCAGATGATTATTATGAAGGTGGAAATACAGTAATGGTACATATTCGTACACTGCGGAAAAAGCTTGGGGAAGATAAACGAAAGGATAAGTTGATAAAAACAGTATGGGGAGTAGGGTATACTTTCAATGGCTAAAAAGATGAGAAGTTTTCGTTCGAAGATGGTTATGCTATTTGCGTTAAGTATGATATTAGCTGGTGGGGTAACGTATTTGATGTATGAGGGATTACGGCTCTATTATAAATTAGCAGTTCGTTATGAGGATCCTTTAGCTCAATTTCGTTCAATGGTAAGACAAATTGGGGATATTAATTTCTTTTTAATTATATTTATCCCTCTATCCATTATGTTTTTCTTCTTCCTTACTAGACCATACTTAAAATATTTTGATGAGATTTCGAATGGGATTCATCATTTGGCGAACGGTGATTTTACAAATCAAGTTCGCGTTTCATCAAATGACGAGTTTGGATATATTGCTCGTGAAATAAATGTAGCGAGTGAGAAATTAAAAGAAGCAGTTGAACGAGGAGACTTTGCGGAAAGTAGTAAGGATCAGCTCATTGTTAACTTAGCTCATGATTTAAGAACACCATTAACTTCTGTTTTAGGTTATTTAGATTTAATTCTTAAAGATGAGAATTTGACGAAGGAACAAATTAAACATTTTTCCACAATTGCTTTTACGAAATCGGAAAGGCTTGAAAGCTTAATTGATGAATTATTTGAAATAACGAGAATGAATTATGGCATGTTGCAGCTGGAGAAAAGACCAATTGATATAAGTGAATTACTCATACAGTTAGAGGAAGAATTGTATCCGTCATTAGAAAAAAAGGATTTAGAAGCGAGATTGAATATTGCGCCCCACTTACATATTAATGGTGATGGGAAATTATTAGCTCGAGTCTTTGAAAATCTTTTAACGAATGCGATTCGTTACGGATATGATGGGAATTTTGTTGATATGAACGGATATATTGATCATGAAGAGGTAGTTGTACAAATTATTAATTACGGAGATAGCATTCCAGAAGAGGATTTACCATATTTATTTGATATGTTTTATACAGGTGATAAGGCAAGATCAGAGCAGCAAGGTAGTACAGGCCTTGGGTTATTTATTGCGAAAAATATTGTCGAGCAGCATAACGGTACCATTTCTGCTGAAAGTAATGTAATTAGAACGATATTTGAAGTGAGATTACCAAAAGAAGAGAATCAGGCGATTTAATAAAAATTTAAACTTTACCCCACTTTTTATTTTAATAGTTTTTTCTATTCTATACGTAAGTTACGTTAAGGAGGAACTAGAAATGAAAAAGTGGGTATTTATTTCTCTTTTTATATTATGTACAGTCTGTGTAGGCTTTTATATATCACCATTATTTCAAAAGGATATCGATGTTAAAATTGCAGAAAAAGATAATAAGGTAAAATCGGCGAATATTGAAAAGGTAGAGGTTACAAAAGAAGAGATTTATAAGGGAAATCTATTATTAGTTAATAAAGATTACCCAGTTAAAAAAGATAGCATTAGGTCCGACATTATAAATGTAAATCACAATAGTGAATTAGTAAGAGGATATGTTGTATTTGATAGAAATCTTCGCTTATCAAAGGATATTGTAAAAAAGTTTTTAAACGTTGTCGATGCAGCTGGCAAAGATGGAGTACAGCATTTCTTAATGAGTAGCGGTTACCGAGATTTTCAAGAACAAAGTAAATTATATAAAGAAATGGGATCCGATTATGCACTTCCAGCAGGATATAGTGAACATAATTTAGGGTTATCACTCGACGTTGGGTCTACTCAAAAGAAAATGGAGAAAGCTCCTGAAGGAAAATGGATTGAAGAGAACGTATGGAAGCACGGATTTGTTTTACGTTATCCGAAAAATAAAAGTGATATTACGGGCATTCAATATGAGCCGTGGCACATACGTTATGTCGGCTTACCACATAGCGCAATTATGCAAAAAAAGAAAATTACTTTAGAGGAATATTTGGACTTCTTAAAAGAGGAAAAAGAAATTTCGACTGATGTTGAAGGGAAGAAATACACGGTTTCTTATTATAAAGTTTCAGGTCGTATGAACGTAAATGTCCCAGTAAATAAGCAGTATGAAATTTCGGGGAATAATATGGATGGGGTTATTGTGACGGTTCAAGAATAGAGAAGAAAGCTATCTGAAGTAGATAGCTTTTTTAATTATTTGTTTTCAAACATTATAACGTTATATTTACTTTTCGTTTTTTTCGTGATACTCTAAATATGTGAAAGAGATATAAAAATGAAATTTTAATGTAAGCGTATTCTTGTGGCTTCTTATAGAAAAGGGTGGAAATACAATGACAGAACGATTCGTGCTACGTAATGTGAAACGTGTGAACGGGGAAGAGATTGACATTGTAATTGAAAATAATAAAATCGCTGAGGTGACGAAAGCTGGTGTTGGCGAAGGTGGAAAGGTTCTTGATTACTCAGGTACTTACGTATCGAGTGGCTGGATTGATTTGCACGTTCATGCTTTTCCAGAGTTTGATCCGTATGGCGATGAGGTGGATGAAATTGGCGTTAAGCAAGGGGTAACGACAATTGTTGATGCGGGTAGCTGCGGGGCTGATCGTATTGCAGATTTAGTATTAAGTAGAGAACAGGCAAAAACAAATTTATTTGCCTTTTTAAATATTTCTCGCATCGGTTTGAAACGAATTGATGAACTATCCAATATGGAATGGATAGATAAAGAGAAAGTAATAGAAGCAGTAGAAAAGTATAAAGATGTAATCGTTGGGTTAAAAGCGAGAATGAGTAAAAGTGTCGTGTGTGATAGCGGAATTGAACCGCTGCATGTAGCGCGCTCTTTATCTCGCGAAACATCATTACCGATTATGGTACATATCGGCTCAGCACCTCCTCGTATAGAGGAAGTTGTACCTCTTTTAGAAAAAGCTGATGTCATTACACATTATTTAAACGGGAAAGAAAATAATTTATTTGATGAAGAAGGAAAACCGCTACCTGTGTTATTAGATGCAGTGAAACGTGGTGTCCATTTAGATGTTGGGCATGGTAATGCTAGCTTTTCTTTTAAAGTAGCAGAAGCAGCGAAGCGTTACGGCATTGCTCTTAATACGATTAGTACAGATATTTACCGGAAGAATCGTATACATGGTCCAGTTTACAGTATGGCTAACGTTCTTTCTAAATTCCTTTACTTAGGTTATACACTCGAAGAAGTAATTGATGCGGTTACGAAAAATGCAGCGGATTGGTTAAAGAAACCAGAGCTTGGTCGCATTCAAGAAGGGGATATTGCCAACTTAACTTTGTTTACGGTTAAAGATGAGCCGATTACGTTAATTGATTCAGAAGGGGATCAGCGCATTGCTGAAAGAAGAATTGATACGAAAGGGGTTGTAATCAATGGGTCATTCATTGAATGCTAAGTACGGATTAAAAAGAGTTATTAATGCGAGTGGAAGAATGAGTATTTTAGGTGTATCCGCTCCTACAGATACGGTAATGGATGCGATGAAGCATGGTGGACAAAATTATGTGGAAATTGCGGATTTAGTAGATAAAGCGGGGGACCATATTGCGAGAATTCTAGATTCAGAAGCGGCAGTTGTTGTGAACTCAGCATCGAGTGGAATTGCGCTTTCTATCGCTGGTATCGTTACAGAAGGAAATCGCCGTAAAAGTGAAAGACTTCATCAAGAAGTAATCGCGAAAAACGAAGTGATTATGCTGAAAGGTCATAACGTTCAATACGGTGCTCCAGTTGAAACGATGATTTATTTAGGCGGCGGCAAACTAGTGGAAGTGGGTTACGCAAATGAAGGGAAAGCAGAACATATTGAAGATGCAATTGGTGAAAATACAGCAGCGATTCTTTATGTGAAATCCCATCATGCAGTGCAAAAAAATATGATTTCTGTTGAAGAAGCGTGGGAAGTAGCGCAGCGAAATAAGATCCCACTTATCGTCGATGCGGCAGCTGAAGAAGATATTCAAAAATATGTGAAGTATGCAGACCTTGCCATTTATAGCGGTTCAAAGGCAATTGAAGGACCTACTTCTGGTATTGTCGGTGGTAAACGAAAATATATTGAATGGCTGAAAGTGCAATTACATTGCATCGGAAGAAGTATGAAAGTTGGGAAAGAGACGACTTTCGGTTTACTTCAAGCGCTTGATGAATACGGAGTAAAAGAAGATAAGAGTGAACAAGAAAAAGACTTGTTACAAGTACTTATGCCGCTGAAAGAATTAAATGGTGTAAATGTAACAATCGTTCAAGATGAAGCAGGAAGAGCAATTTTTAGAGCGCGTATTCATATTAACGAGAAAGAATTAAATAAATCAGCAAAAGATGTTGTGACAGCATTACGCGAAGGGGAAATCGCAATTTACACACGTGATTACGGAGTAAGACAAGGCTTCTTTGATATCGATCCACGTCCACTTCAAGGTGATGATATACATGTTATTGAAGAAAAAATGAGAGAAATTGTAGGGGGAAACTAAAATGACAAACATTCAAAAACGTTTTTATAAGGGGCGCGTAGCATTAAATGTATTAGCGAACAATATCCGAAATGCGAAAGATATTTTTGAAGCAGCAGAAGGTTATGTAGTAGTCGGCGTTTTATCAAAAGATTATCCGACAGTAGAAGAAGCAGTAACTGCGATGAAAGCATACGGAAAAGAAATTGATGATGCTGTATCAATCGGACTAGGAGCAGGAGATAATCGCCAAGCAGCAGTTGTAGCTGAAATTGCGAAGCATTATCCTGGTAGTCACATTAACCAAGTGTTCCCTTCAGTTGGAGCAACGCGCGCAAATCTAGATGGAAAAGATAGCTGGATTAATAGTTTAGTATCGCCAACAGGAAAAGTAGGCTACGTAAATATTTCTACTGGTCCAATTAGTGCAGCTGGGGAAGAAAAAGCAATCGTTCCAATTAAAACAGCAATCGCACTTGTACGTGATATGGGCGGAAATTCATTAAAATACTTCCCGATGAAAGGCTTGGCTCATGAAGAAGAATATCGCGCAGTTGCGAAAGCATGTGCGGAAGAAGGATTTGCATTAGAGCCAACAGGTGGAATTGATAAAGAAAACTTTGAAACAATTGTACGTATTGCGTTAGAAGCAAACGTAGAGCAAGTTATCCCGCACGTATACTCTTCTATTATTGATAAAGAAACTGGCAATACGAAAGTAGAAGATGTACGCGAATTATTAGCAGTAGTGAAGAAGTTAGTTGATCAATATGCGTAAGAAAATTGCAGCGTTCGGTGAAGTAATGATGCGCCTGCAAGTGCCAGGATATGAATTGTTGTCGCAAGCTAACACACTAAATTACTCATTTTCTGGTACAGGTGTGAACGTTGCAGCAGCACTTTCTCATCTAGGGCACGAAGGATTTCTTATTTCAACTTTACCGGAAAACTCAGTTGGAGATGCTGCGGTAGCGCATATTCAAAAATTAGGCATTCAGGCACCGTTTATTTCAAGAGGCGGTAAATATGTCGGCATGTACTTTTTAGAAAATGGATTTGGAGCACGTGCAAGCCGAGTTACATATTCGAATCGACTAGAAAGTAGTTTCAATACGGCATCTGAAGAGATGTACCAATTTGAAGAAATCGCAAAAGAAATTGATATCGTTCATTTTTGCGGTATTACACTTGCGATGAATGATACTGTTCGCCATCATATGAAATCTTTAGCGAAAGCAATTAAAGAAAATGGAGGCACTGTCGTTTTTGATTGCAACTATCGTCCATCGCTTTGGGGAGAAGATGGATATGAACAGGCGAAGCCGCATTATGAAGAGATGCTTGGGCTAGCTGATATTGTAATGATGAATGAAAAAGATGCAATGTTTATTCTAGGAATGAAAACAGAAGGGACGGAGCGAAAGGCACAACTGATGGATCTCATTCCAAAGGTCGCTGAAACGTATCATATCACTACAATTGCTGGTACACATCGCTCTATTAATAGTGATAATACACACTCACTTCGCGGATTCATATGTAAAAATGGAGCGTTCACTTTTGCAAAAACACTTACGTTTTCTGTGTATGATAGAATAGGTGCTGGAGATGCTTATACGAGCGGAATTATTCATGGCGAGATAGAAGAGTTTGCACCAGAGAAAGCTGTTTCATTTGCGTCAGCAGCTGGAATGCTTGCACATACAATCGTCGGTGATACGCCAATGTCATCAGAGAAGGATATACTTCGGGCAATGACGGCATCAGTAGGTGATGTAGAAAGGTAGTGGGTGTAACAGTGAACGTAACGAGAAAAAAAGGACCATTATATTTACAAATAAAAAATATTATTCGCGATCGAATATTGCATGGTGTATATGCGATTCATACGAATATTCCTTCTGAACCACAATTAGAGGAAGAGTTCAAAGTGAGTAAAATTACAGTGCGAAACGCAATTAAAGAACTCGCTCAAGAAGGATATTTAGAAAAGAAAAGTGGTAAAGGAACGAAAGTCATTCGTAATACTTCTGCGACAAAACTTTCAAAAGGTAAAAAATTTACAGAAGTGTTAGTGGAAGAAGGCTATAAAGTACAAAAGAAATTGCTAAAGGCAGAAGTAGTTCATAATGAAGAAGGGACAGTGCCATTTCGTTTATTTGGAAAAGAGAGTTTCAGAATCGAGCGTCTATACTCTTTAAATGATGCCCCGTACATTCATTATACGCACTATTTTTCAGCGCGCATGGCAAGTACAGACTTATCGGACTTTGATTTACAATCGCTTTACGATCTAGTCGAGGAACAAGGTATACATTTAGAAAATTTCAGAGATGAATTTGCTGTTGGGGCTGCACCTAGTTTCGTTGCGGAAGCGTTAGGGGAAAAAGAAGAGACAGCATTATTAAAACGTATGCGTTATTCTTACGATGAATTAGGTGAAGTAATTGAATATAGTGAAGGCTACTACAATACGGAAATGCAGCATTATGTAGTTAATTATGATGTGTAAAAAGTGAAGAGGGACTAATTCTCTCTTTTTTTGTAAAAATTTTTCATATCGAAGGGGAATGGGATATGGATATATACTTATTAATCGTCACGTTAATTGCAATCGCAATTGTTATTTTAGGAGTATCGTGGTGGAAGTGGCATGCATTTATTAGTTTAACAGTTGCTAGTTTGTTTTTAGCTATTATGTCTGGATTGAACTTGACCAAAATTGTTACTGCCTATGAAACTGGTGTTGGAAGTGTACTAGGGCATTTAGTCGGTATTTTAGCTCTCGGTACGATTTTGGGTAAAATGATGTCTGATTCAGGGGCTGGCATGCAAGTAGCAGAT
Organism: Bacillus sp. NPDC060175; assembly: GCF_042728695.1. Classification (NCBI taxonomy): domain Bacteria; kingdom Bacillati; phylum Bacillota; class Bacilli; order Caryophanales; family Bacillaceae; genus Bacillus; species Bacillus sp. NPDC060175. The sequence goes on along the minus strand of NZ_JBHWYR010000031.1, from coordinate 20,190 downwards.
TTCTTCATTCGATTCTTCGGGGTGAAAAAATTACCTTGGGCAATGTTATTTGCTGGATTTGTAATCGGGATTCCAGTGTTTTTTGAAGTAGGGATCGTCATCTTATTACCACTCGTTATTTCTATTCGAAAAACAACGAAGCAAAATATATTATTAATTGCTTTGCCTGTTATTGCGGGATTATCCATAGTACATGGGCTAGTGCCGCCGCATCCAGGTGCGATGACAGCAATCGGTATTTATAATGCGAATTTAGGGAAGGTACTATTGTATTCATTAATTATCGCGTTACCAACAGCAATTATCGCAGGACCGGTATTTGCAAAGTGGGTACATAAGCGAGTTATACCTGAAAATGAACCAGAACTTGTTCGTGTTACAACAGTATCTACCGATTTACCAAGTCGTAAAGCTTCATTTTTTATCATTTTATTACCAGTAGTCTTAATGATTTTATCAGTAGTCGCACCATATATTTCATTACCGGAAAAAATGACGGAATTTTCAATCTTTATCGGAAGCCCAGTGATTGCTTTACTTATTTCATGTTTCGCAGCGTTTTATTTATTAGGTATACGACAAGGTATTGATAAAAAGATGATTAAAAAATTAACAGATGAAAGTTTATTACCGGTCGGTTCAATTATTTTAATTATCGGTGCAGGTGGTGGATTTAAACAAATATTAATTGAAAGCGGTGTCGGAACAGCAATCGCTCAAATGGCAGAGCATATTTCATTATCACCAATTGTATTAGCTTTCATGGTAGCTGGATTAATTCGAATTGCAACAGGATCAGCTACAGTAGCATTAACGACAGCAGCAGGAATTGTATCACCAGTCATTCAGCATATGTCTGGCGTAAATCTAGAATTGCTCGTTATTGCAACAGGGGCAGGATCATTAATGTTTTCTCATGTAAATGATGCAGGATTTTGGCTTGTAAAAGAGTATTTAGGATTAACAGTGAAGGAAACGTTTAAAACGTGGACTGTACTTGAGACATTATTATCATTTATTGCATTCGGCTTTGCTCTTTTATTAAATATGTTTCTTTAGAAGATACCTTAACAGGTATCTTTTTTTTGTAGCCCTTTTCACGAAACAAGCCCGTTTTTAGGAAAGCCAAGCTTCCGATTCGCCCTGAAAACATAATATAAATGGAATCCCCTCATTTAGAACAAGAAGAACTTGTTATGAATGATACTAAAGGAGGAATAGAATAATGGGCGAAAAGTGTGAACACAGACATGATGATTGCGACCGCAGATGTGATGATTTCGATCGCAGACGTGGCTGCGGAGGCGGTTTTGCGCTTCTAATCGTATTGTTTATTTTATTAATCATTATCGGTGCTAGCTGCTTCGGCGGAGGCGGCGGCGGTGGTTGTGGTTACGGCGGTTATGGTGGATATGGCGGCGGCTATGGTGGATACTGCTAATTATTAAAAACTATTGAAAATGGCCTTGTGCAATACGCACAAGGCCATTTTATTCATGTTCTAATATGCTGTGATAATTTATTGATGTAAAGAGAACGGATTAAGAGGAAGAAAATAATCTCGATGATCCCGAACAAAGTGAGTACGATTAATAACTCTTTTAGTAAGGAGAAAGCAAACATGCTTTGTAAAAACTGAATCGCAAATACTGTATGAATGCCAGCAACGATATAAGGAACGAAAAATAAAATTCCTAATTGAATCGTTGCAGAACGAAACATTTCTGATTCAGTTAATCCAAGTTTGGTAATTGTAATATACTTTTGTTTCTCGCTCGTTAAGTCATTATACATACGGAAATATAAAACGCTAGCGGCTCCAATAAAGAAAATAAAGCCGAGAAATGCCCAAATAAAGAATTGAGCGACCGCATTTTCTTTACTATTAATGAGTTCATCAGTAGCTGTATGAATATGAAATGGCTTGATGAAATTTTCTTCATCCTTATGTGCTTCATACAAGTTTTCTGCATCATGATCTAAGCTTTTTAATATATTTTTTGTTGGGACAATTGCATCTTCCCAATTTTCCACGAAATAGTTATAAACTGTAATTGTTTCAATATGAGGAATCATATTTTCGATGACATTATCTTGCATCACGATTAAATGAGGTAATGCAAAGGTTGGTTCGATTCCTTTATTGATAAAACCTTTAATATGAAATTCCTTTTTATTTGAGCCAAGTGTAATCGTGTCTTGTTTCGCAAATGGGTTTGAGACGAGATTTACCAACTCTGGCGAATAACGAGAAATACTATAAACTTGTACAGAATTAAGGCTGATTTCTGGCCTGTTTAATTGTTTAGCTATCGCGTTATAATCACTCATTTTCATAATGGCAATTTCCTCTTTTAAAGCCGTATCTTTTAAAACGGTAAACTTATATTTGTTAGATTGAAAATTAGCATTTGTAAGTTCAGTTTCAATAGTAGTAATATGCTTTTGTTCAAATGTATTATCACCTTCTGATGTATATGTGAAGGGGATTGGATATCGTTCTAATATCGATGTTTTCGTGTGGTTATTTGCAGCAAATAGTCCGATAATAATCGTAAATGCAAGTGCAGATAGCATAGAAACGATAAAGAGTACATTAATATTACTACGGGTACGAGCAACTAAATCTGAAATCCATAACATATTTATTTGTTTCAAATAAAACTTTCTGCGCTTCTTTAAAATATAGATAAAGAGAAGAAAGGTTTGTGAAAAGAATAAATATGTCCCAACTACTACGAGCGGTAAAATAGATAACATAATAAAGAAGACAGATCCATTTTGTACATTTTTTTCTGTTACGTAGCCTTGTGGGTAACCGGCAATATAATAGCATAGCCCTAAACAAATTAAAGCGAATAAAGAGATGGGTATAGATGGCCTTTTTTCGGCTGTCACTTTTTTGTTACCTTTAATGAGATGGGCTGTTTTACGAGTGCGAATAAACATCGGCGTAAACGTAGAAACGATTAAAAATAAAATGATAAAGGTAACGGTTGTAACGATAATCGCTTCTGTTGGCCAATATAAATAAAGGCCTTTAGCACTTGTTAATTTCGAAGTAACTAATAAGAAAAAGTTAGAGAACACAAGGCCACCTTGAATACCGATAAAGATAGATAACATCCCGATTATCATGTTTTCAGTAAATAAAAGTCTTTTTAACTGTTTCTGTGAGATACCAAGAATAGTGAGTATCCCGAATTGTTGCTTTCGTACATTTAAAAATGTTCCGATTGAATATAAGAGAAAGAAGAACGAGAACAGAACGATAACAAACTGTGCTGTACTCGCTAAATTCATTAGAGGATCCCGTTCTTGAAAGCTTTGTACATTTTGTAAACGCGGGTGATATGCATATACAGTAAATGAAAAGAAAACCATAATGGAAAACGCACTGCTTACAAAATAAGCGAAATATGCTTTAGAATTACGCGTGACATTTTTAAATGCAAATTGCCAAAACGTCATCCACGTCTTCCTCCTAATAATGCTAAAACATCTAATATTTCTTGATAAAACTTCTCGCGATATAGTCCGCGGTGCAGTTCATTGTAAAGTCCACCATCTTTAATGAAGATGACGCGGTTACAATAACTTGCTGCAAACGGATCGTGCGTAACCATTAAAATTGTGGCATCTTCCTCTTTATTTAACTTCGTAAATAACTCCATTACATCAATTGCTGCTTTAGAATCTAAGTTCCCTGTTGGTTCATCCGCGAGTAAAAGTGACGGATGATGAATAACGGCACGTGCTACTGCAGTACGCTGTGCTTGTCCTCCAGAAACTTCAAAAATACGTTTGTCCAAAATATGATCAATTCCAAGCTTCTTTGAAATGTTATCGAGTTTTTCGTCCATTTCTTTTAAAGGAACATTGTCTAGCGTTAAAGGTAATACGATATTTTCACCAATTGTTAGTGTATCTAATAAGTTAAAGTTCTGGAAAACAAAACCTAACTCTTGGCGGCGGAAAATAGCTAACTTTTCTCTACGGAATGTATGCGGTTGTTTTCCGTTAATAACGACTTCTCCAGAAGTAGGTGAATCGATAGTCGAAATAACGTTTAAAAATGTGGATTTCCCACTTCCGGATGGTCCCATAATCGCAACGAATTCACCTTTATCTACGTGTAAATTTATATTTTTTAAAGCAGTATGAGGGACTTTTCCTTCATACACTTTTGAGACGTTTTTTATGTGTAATACCTCTTCCATAATAATCACCTTTCTATTTTTAAAACTTAATATGTTGTGATAATTTTTGCATATAAAAGGAACGAATTAAAAGGAAAAAGAGAATTTCAACCGTTCCAAAAATCATAAGCACGACTGTAATTTCAGCGAAGAACGAGAGATTTAATACATCTTGTAGCATCTTTGTCGCAAACATCGTATGGATGGATGCCATAATGTAAGGGACGAAGAATAAAATAGCAAGCTGAATTGTCGCTGAACGCTTCATCTCGGCTTCTGTTAAGCCGATTTTCGTAATCGTTATATACTTTTCTTGCTCATTTGTTAAATCTGTATACATTCGGAAGTAAAGAACACTGCCAGCACCGATAAAGAAAATAACGCCAAGGAAAGTTCCGATTAAGAAAAAGGAAGATACATTTAGTTTCGTTTCATATAGTGAGTTACTCGCTTCACTTGCATGGAATGGTGGATGCTCTGCTTGAATCGTTGCATTGTCGTTGTTAATTTTAGTTATAAATGATGAGCCAATATTATGTGCCTTTTCCCAATCTAGAACTTTAAAGCTATATACACTCATTTGTTTTGAAATGGTTGATAAGGCTTCTACATGTTCATCAGATAGTACGATTAATTGAGGTACTAAGCCAATTGGGAACGGGCTATAACTTGTATAGTCTTTCACCTGCAATTGTAAAGAGTTTTGAGTAAGTGTAAGAGTGTTTTTCTTTTCCTTATTATGAAGCGTTCCAATGACTTGAGCATCTAAATCTTTAATTAATATATAAGACTCGTCTTTATTCACTGTGAGAGTTTCCCAATTTAACGCCTTAGCCAGTATATTATAGTCACTTTGTTTAATGGCATAATAGAGCTGCGTGTTATCTTCAGCTGAAGATACTTCATATATATCCGTTTTATATTTTTTATAAGTAAAGTGTTCTTCATTAAATTTTTGCTCTAACCAGTTTAAATGCTCATCAGCTAACGTATTTTCAGTATGTGATAAATAAGTAAACGGGAAAGGGTTTTGCCTAATTTCATCAAACTTTGTAAATTTCCCGAATCCATATAAAAATATAATCATTGTAAAAGCGAGCGTCGATAGCATCGCTACAATAAAGAGCATGTTAATATTCGTTCGAATACGAGTTGCTAAATCAGAAACCCAAAGCATATTAATCCGTTTCATATAAAACTTTCTTCGTGTTTTCAATATACGAATGAGCAAGAAGCTAATTTGTGAGAAGAAGAAGTATGTTCCGGCTGCAATGAGAGACGGAATGACAAGTATACTAGAGATGATATATAAAGGCCCAATGATGTCACCTAGCGACATAAAATATAGCGGATTTGCTGCTAATACGTATCCGGATATTAAACATAGCGCACCAAATAAAGAAATAAGCACGGATGCTTTTCTTTCTTTTTGCTGTTTTCCTTCTTTTAAAAGTCGTACAGCTTTTCTCGTACGGATTAGCATCGGAGTAAAGGACGATACGAGAATAAAAAGTCCGAGAAAGATTACCGTTGTTAAAATAATAGCGGCTGTCGGCCAATATAAATATAAACCAGGTACATGTGTAATTTTGGCGGTAACTAATAAAAAGAACTGTGAAAAGACAAGTCCGAGTTGAATGCCAAAAAATATAGAAAGAGTACCAATTAACATATTTTCTAAAAAGACGAGCCTTTTTAATTGTTGTTGAGAGATGCCAAGTACTGTTAAAATTCCAAACTGTTTTTTTCGTACTTTTAAAAACGTACCAATCGAATATAGTAAAAAGAAAAATGAAAAAAACGCAATGACAACTTCTGAAATTGTCATTAATATGTTTAGAAAAAAATTAACGTCTGTCATATGCAATTTAGGATGGAATAAGTAAACTGCAAATGAGAAAAAGATGGCGATAGAAAACGAACTGCTTACAAAATAGGCGAAATAAGCTCTGGCGTTCCGTGTTACGTTTTTAAATGCAAACTGCCAAAATGTCATTCACCTGGACCTCCTAATAGAGTTAACGTGAAAGGAGTACGGGGAGAGGTTCCCTCATACTCTTTTCATAAAGCTCACCTTTTTATTATTTAAAATTTAATATGTTGCGATAGCTTTTGCATATAAAGTGAACGAATTAATAGGAAAAAGATAATCTCAACCGTTCCAAAAATCACAAGTACAACCGTAATTTCAGCAAACAACGATAAATTTATAACATCTTGTAGCATCTTTGTCGCAAACATCGTATGAATGGAAGCCATAATGTACGGAACAAAAAATAAGATTCCAAGTTGAATGGTCGCTGAACGCTTCATTTCTGATTCTGTTAAGCCAATCTTTGTAATCGTTACATACTTTTCTTGTTCGGTTGTTAAATCTGTATACATACGGAAGTATAGTACACTGCCAGCACCAATAAAGAAAATAATCCCAAGGAATGTCCCAATGAGGAAGTAGGAAGCACTTCCAGATTTGATTCTGTATAGGGAATTGCCCGCTTCGAAAACACGAACTAGTACTCCTTCGTGCTCAACACTCGCACGGTCTTTATCAACTCGTTTTACAAACTCATCAGCAATTGCATATGTATTTTCCCAGTTCTCTACGTTGTAATTATAGGCTGTTATATGTTTTGTGTTATTTGGTAAATTGTTAACGACAGCATCAGATAATACTAACGTTTCATACGCGAAAGAAGCAGGGAGCGGATTATTTATTTCGAATCCTTTTACTTGTAGCTTATAATTTGTGCTAGCGAGTGTAATATGTGTTTTAGTGTAATTTTGATCGAATGCACTAAACAATGGGAAATATGCGGCTCCAGATAATATATATGTTTCATTATCATTTATAAATAGTTGTTTTAATTGTACGGACGTAGCAAGTTTATTATAGTCACTTTGTTTTATGGCGTATGTGCCATAATAAATTTCCGTACCGCTTTCCGCTTTTACAGGTGTATCATATAAATCTACTTTTGTTTTTTTATAAGAAAATTTCCCATCTTTTAATTGCTCTTCCAGCCAATTTAAGTGCTGGGAAGTAAACGGGTTCTCATCATATGAGAAATAAGAAAATGCGAATGATGAATTTCGTTCAACATCAAGTTTTGCAAATTTCCCGAAGCTATATAAAAATGTGATCATCGTAAAAGCAAGCGTAGATAACATCGCTACAATGAAAAGCATATTAATATTTGATCGAATGCGGCTAGCCAAGTCTGAAATCCAAAGCATATTAATACGCTTCATATAAAACTTTCGTCTCTTTTTCAAAAGATGAATGAGCAAGAAACTAATTTGTGAAAAGAAGAAATATGTTCCAATTGAAACGAGTACCGGAATGACAAAAATACTCGAAATCATATAGATCATCCCTATTTGCGGGTTTAATGATATGAAATATGTGGGGTTACCAGCTAAAGCGTAGCCACCTAATAAACATATAGCGCCAAATAGAGAAATCAGTATGGAGGGCTTTCGTTCTTTTTGATTCCCGCCATTTGCTTTTAAAAGATGTACCGATTTTTTTGTTCGAATGAGCATTGGTGTAAATGCAGATACAACGATAAAAAGACTAAGAAAAACAATTGTCGTTAAAAGGATAGCGTTAGTAGGCCACCAGTACAAATATATCCCTGGTACGTGCGCAATTTTCGCGGTCACTAATAAGAAAAATTGTGAAAAAACGAGTCCAAATTGCATGCCGAAAAAGATGGATAAAATACCGATTAACATATTTTCTATGAAAACGAGACGGTGTAATTGTTTTCTCGATATTCCTAAAACGGTTAAAACCCCGAATTGTTTTTTTCGAACTTTTAAAAAGGTACCGATAGAATATAGTAAAAAGAAGAAAGAGAAGAATACAATTACTACTTCTGAAAATATCATTAATCCTGAAACTTCAGAGATCATAGTGAAGTTTTGTAATTTCGGATGGAATAAATAAACGGCAAACGAAAAGAAAACAGCAATGGAAAAGGCACTGCTTAAAAAATAGGCAAAATAAGCTCTCGAGTTGCGCGTTATGTTTTTAAATGCAAATTGCCAAAATGTCATAATACATACCTCCCGTTACAAGGGTAATATGTAGTCTTATTGCAAAAAATGTATGAGAGTAAATTCTCATACATTTTGCTAGCATATGTTACGATCATGCTTCGGCCACCTTCTCCGTATTTTCTGCTTGATTGTTTGCAGCGTTGTGGAAGATGATTTTAATCGTCGTTCCTTTACCAACTTCAGAGTCCAGTTTTACAGAATGACCTAAATAATCACAAATTTTACTTACGATATAAAGTCCCATACCAGTAGATTCTCCGAATGTACGACCATTTTTTCCAGTGTAAAACGGTTCAAATACTCTTCGAACATCTTCTTGCGGAATACCAACGCCCTCATCACGAACTTCCAAAATGATATCTTTTCCATTTCGATAAGCTGATAAGAAAACCTTCTTTCCGCGTTCACCAGAATAACGAACAGCATTTGTCATCAACTGATAAATGATGAACTTTAGCCATTTCGCATCAGAAGCAACTTTTAAATCTGAATGAACTTCTAAAACAGGGAAGACCCCGTTTCGAATGAATAGTTCTTTTAATCCGTTAATATTTTTTGTTACAGCATCTTTTAATGAAACCGTCTCAACATGGAAGTCTTCATGGAAGTTGTTTAATCTTGCCATGTATAAAGCCATATCAAGTCCTTGATTTAGTCGCTCTAACTCTTTTTTAAATTGCGGGATTAAATGTTCATCTTCCATTTCAAGCACCATAAGTTGCATAATAGAAACTGGCGTTTTCATTTGATGTACCCAGTGGTTAATAAATAATTGGTGTTCTTGTTGTTTTACTTCAAATGCTTGTAGGTCTTTTTGGAATAGACGATATTGCGTACGAACGAGCTCATTTACACCGTGGGGCATAGGAGCAGTCGCTCTTTCAATAAATGCATCTTCCATTTTCTCTGGTGGTTCACTTAATCTGTGGTACATTCTACGGTTACGAACGTAACGATAAGCGAGGAAACAGATGAATAAGTATAAGCTTAAAACGATGAAGTAAAACTTATTATTTTGAAATCCGTCTACTGCATCATAAAGAACGAAAATGATTCCGAAGTTTAATACATATAGTAGGAAAAATGCAAAATGATCACGTAAAAATAGCTTCATGCTTATTCACTCCAAGTTGCGTTAAAACGATACCCAAGTCCACGTACTGTTTCAATAGCATTTTCAATACCAAGCTCATTGAACTTTTTACGAAGACGCGTGATGTTTACGTTTAATGTATTTTCCTCAACGAAGCTTTCGTCGTCCCAAAGAGCGGCTAGTAAATCTTCACGACTCGCTGTACGAGGGAATTTAGATAATAACATTTCTGCTAAAATAGCTTCTTTCTTCGTTAAAAGAACTTGCTCAGCTCCAAAATGAATTTCTGGACGCTCAGGGAATAGTTTTAGTCCTTCAATCTCAACGATACGCTCAGAAATATTTGGTGCATAATCACCGTAAATACGGCGTAATTGCCCTTTAATTTTTGCCATTACAACGTCATAGTGGAACGGTTTCGTAATATAATCGTCCGCACCGCTTTCAATCGCCATAATTTGCTCCATTTCACCAGCACGTGCTGAAATGAAAATAATCGGACAAGTAGATTCATGACGAATTTGACGGCACCAGTAGAATCCATCAAATTTCGGTAAGTTTACATCAAGTAAAACAAGATGTGGTTTCACGGCATTAAACGATTCCATAATATCATCGAAGTTCTCTGCAACAACAGCATCATAGCCGTATTTTTGAATGTGAGATTGCAGTAATGATGAAATATTTGGATCGTCTTCAACGATTAAAATTTTATACATATGTATATTCCTCCTCAAAAAAACAATTGTAGCTATAGTGTACCATGTGTTTCACGTCTTTTCATTATGTTGAAATATAAGCTAGTAAACAGTATAGGTCAAAAGTGGAAAAAGTAAAAAGGGCCGTATATATAATTGACAATTAACTGAAATCATTTTAACATTTAGATAAATATCTAAATGTCTAATTATCGAAAGGAAGAAAGACATTGAACCAAGCATTCAAAGCATTAGCAGACCCAACAAGGCGAAAAATTTTAGATTTATTAAAAGAAGGCGATTTAACTGCTGGCGAAATTGCTGAACAGTTCAATATGACAAAGCCAAGTATTTCTCATCACCTAAATGCGCTTAAAAATGCTGAACTTATCCAAGATGAAAAAAGAGGGCAATTCGTTATGTATTCTTTGAACACAACTGTATTTCAGGATTTATTGACTTGGGTGTTTACGTTTACGAATAAGGGGGAAGAGGGGAAATGAGGAAGCATCTTTTTGCAATTATATTGATTCTTATAACTGGTTTAGCTTGGGCATATGCTTGGCCGAATTTGCCTGACACGATGGCAATTCATTGGGGGACTGAAGGTGTGAATGGCTTTGCTTCCAAATTTAATGCAATGCTGTTGCTACTTGGGATTATGATTTTCACCTATGTTTTATTAACAATTACTCCTAAAATTGATCCTAAGAAAAAGAACTACGATAAGTTTTCTAGAAGTTATACGATAATGAATTATAGCGTATTAGTAGTATTGTTTTTAGTAAACATGCTCGTGATTGGGGTAGGATTAGGTTATGACATTCCGATGAATAGTACACCATATATTCTTGTTGGTCTGTTATTTATAGTCATCGGCAACTATTTACCACAATGTAAGCCAAACTACTTCGTAGGTATAAAAACACCGTGGACGTTAAGTAACGAAGAAGTGTGGAGAAAGACGCATCGTTTTAGCGGAAAGGTGTTTGTTGTACTAGGAGTTATTATGATTTTAAGTGTTTTTGCACCTGCAGCATGGAAAGCTTTCTTAATGGTTGGAATTATTATTGGGGCGGTAGGATTAACGATGGGATATTCTTATGTGGCTTATAAGAAAGAGATAGGGTCTTAATAGAATAATATAGAATTTGTGTTGGCTGGAGTGATGTGAATATGTACCTTCATACCAACAATAAATTCATATGTTATTTATAAAAAGAAATAGTATAGAATGAGTGAATTAAAAACAGGGGAGTGCAGGAAAGGTGAAAAAACATCTTTTTGCAATTATATTAATTGTTACAACTTGTTTAGCTTGGGCGTTTGCTTGGCCTCATTTGCCGGATACAATCGCGACACATTGGAGTGGTGGTAAGGTAGATGGCTATTCTTCTAAACTTTACGGAATGATTTCTATGGTTGGAATTATGATTGCATTATATGTATTTCTAAATGTGATACCAAAGATTGATCCAAGGAAAGCAAATTACGAGAAATTTGCTAAAGCTTTTATGATGATGAATAACGGGATACTCCTGCTACTATTTGTAGGAAATATAGATATTATTACAAGTGGACTAGGATATAATTTATTCATTAATCGAATTCCAGAATTATTAGTTGGTGTTTTATTTTTAGTGATGGGTAATTATTTACCGCAGTGTAAGCCTAACTTTTTCGTTGGGATGCGTAATCCTTGGACGTTAAGTAATGAAGAAGTATGGCGGAAAACACATCGATTTAGCGGAAAAGTATTTGTGGCTTTAGGACTTATTATGATTATAAGCGTTTTCGCTCCAGCTGATTGGAGATCTTATATGATGCTTGGGATTATAGTAGTTGCTGTTCTCATAACGAATTTATATTCTTACGTTTTATATAAAAAAGAAATGCAATTGTGAGCAATAAGAGATTGAACTACACTAATCAAATTTTATATTTATAGTTTTTATGTGTTAACAGGTTCTAATACTCAGTGAGGATAATAAAAAACTTGCTGAGTAAAATTAAAGGCTTTACAGTCTGAATATTTCGTTTTTTAACCAAAGATAGTTTGGGGGAAATCACATGTTAGAAATTATAAATTTTAGCAAGACATACAAAGGTGGCAAGAAAGCAGTAGATCATTTAAATATTACTGTTCAAGCAGGAGATATCTTTGGATTTATTGGACATAACGGTGCGGGGAAAAGTACAACAATTAAGTCGTTAGTAGGAGTTATAGATTTTGAAGAGGGCGAAATTTTTGTTGATGGACATTCAGTAAAAAAGGATCCGATTGCATGTAAGAGAGTAATGGCGTATATTCCTGATAATCCAGATTTATATGAGCAATTAACAGGAATTCAATATTTAAACTTTGTTGCGGATGTTTTTAAGGTGTCTGCAAAAGATCGGGAAAAGGAGATACAAAAGTATGGAGATGCTTTTGAGATTACACCGTACCTAGGTGATTTAATATCTTCTTATTCACATGGTATGAAACAAAAAGTGGCGATTATATCAGCGGTTTTGCATAAACCGAAATTATTAGTTTTAGATGAACCTTTCGTTGGTCTTGATCCAAAGGCTGCTGTAGTATTGAAAGGTATTATGAAGGAGCTTTGTGAAAAGGGAAGTGCGATTTTCTTTTCTACTCATGTTTTAGATGTGGCGGAGAAGTTATGTAATAAAATAGCGATGATTAATAGAGGGAAATTAGCACTTTCAGGGGAAGTGAATTCTTTAATAAAGGAAGGCTCATTGGAAGAGCTCTTTATGAAGGAGCTTGCTAATGAATACTAATAGTCTAGAGCTTTTAAAAATCCGGTTGATAACGCAGCTCGGTTTAAATACTTTTAAATACGAAAAAGATAAGAAAAAGAAGCAGAATAAGATTTTACTGTCAGCATCTATTGCCTTAGTTGGTGTCATGTTAATGTTATATTGCGGAGCCTCAGCATATGGGTTGGTGAGCTTGGGAATAAGTGAAATTATTCCAGTTTATGCACTAGTTATTAGCAGTGTATTGACGTTGTTTTTCACTATATTTAAGGCAAATGGAGAAATTTTTGCTTTTAAGGACTACGATCTTTTAATGTCATTACCGATTCGTGTAAGTACTGTTATTACAAGTAGGTTTTTGTATTTATATTTGCTGAATACAATCTTTTCAATCATAATCATGCTACCAATGGGAGTTGTTTATGGCATACATGAGAATCCATCAGTTTCTTTTTACTTTATGTGGTTCATCGGTATGTTTATAGCATCTCTAATTCCAACAACAATCGCAGCGATCTTTGGAGCTATGATTACGGCAATCGCTTCTAAATTTAAAAATACGAATAAAATAACTACGGTTTTAAGTTTTATAGTAATTATTACATTCGGCTTCTTTATGCTAAAAAACGGAAATGCTCAATATAGCCTTAATGATATGAATGGGATTGGTGCAATTGTTTCAGAGAAACTAACTAAAGTGTATCCATTAGCTAACATGTTTCAAAAAGCAATTGTTAATGCTGATATTGTAGCTTTCGTCCTATTCGTTGGGATATCGGTTATTTGGTATTATCTTTTTGTAAAAATACTTTCGTTAAAATATAAGCAAATAAATACAGAGATTACCACTTATCATATGCTTTCAAATTATGAGATTAATAGTATGAGAAAAGAAAGTGTATTGGTCGCGTTATATAAAAAAGAACTGAAACGTTTCTTTTCTTCTACAGTGTATGTCATAAATAGTGGAATGGGAGTTGTGATGGCGCTAGCTTTTGCCCTAGCTATAGTTGTAGTAGGACCAAGTCAATTAATAGCGTATCCTGGAATTGAGCCGTTGTTGCAGAAGGTTGCGCCATTTGCTATTGCAGCAGCGATTTCGATGACGTGTACAACATGTGTGTCATTGTCATTAGAAGGAAAAAATGTATGGATTATTAAGTCGTTGCCTATAGCGCCAAAGATGATTTATGACAGTAAAATTCTTATGAATCTTTCATTAAGTATACCTGCATCACTTATCAGTGCCGTATTACTGATAATAGGGTTAAAACTAGATGTTTGGAGTTCTCTTTTAATCGTAATAACACCGATAGCATATTCATTCTTTTCGGCAGTATGGGGGATTTTTATTAATAATCGATTTGGTTATTATGATTGGGTATCAGAAACTCAAATAGTAAAACAAAGTATAGGATCGTTTGTCGGTATGTTTGGTGGCTTAATTACGGCTGTTATACCTGCCTTGTTAATCGGTACTGCTACGATCTCGAATTACAGAGTGTTTACTTTTGTAGTTGTTATAGTACTTACGATTATTACTATTTTCTTGTATAAGAACGAGTCGAGAAGAAGTATAAAGTGAAACTTTAATCAGTGGGGGGGTGTACATCCCCCACTGATTATCAGCCCTCACCAATCGGGCATTAACGGGCAGTTATCTCCCACCTAACTTCCTCGCATTTGCTGAATTTTGAGGTGGGAGTCTTACAGCCCGCAAATAGCGGGATAAAAAGCTGCTTTTCCTGTAAAGAGGAAGAGCAGCTTCTTATTTTGAAACAGTTTAGACCCTTATATTACTTTTTCAAAATAGGTACCCATATCTCGCTTCTGAAATTCGGCGAGGATACGTCTTTACTTTCATTCCATAAAATTTCTGGTCCTTCTGCTAATTCATAGTTTGAAGAAGGAAACCATTCGGAATAAATGCGTCCCCATACATTTTGTAATGCATAAAGAAGTTTTTTTATTTAGTAGCCAATCTTGAAGCTGCCTCTTCAACTTCTTTATATGCTTTTTGTAATACTTCATTTTGATCTAGTAAAGCAGTTCCTTGTGCTCGAATGATTTGAAAATCTTCAATACCAAGGAAGTTAAACATTGATTTCAAATATTTATGAGAATAATCAACTTCTGTATACCAATCATCATCTGTATAGATTGATCCGCTTGCTTGTATGACAAGCATTCTTCTTCCATCGTTAAGTAATCCAACTGATCCAGTTTCAGTATATTTAAATGTTTCACGTGCAATCATGATATTGTCCATATAATCTTTTAATTTTGATGGAATATTAAAATTGTGCAAAGGTAATACGATAATATACGTATTGGCACTTTTAAACTGCTGTAAAATTTCACCCATTCGCTCCGTTACTTTTTTCTCTTCGTTAGTTAATTCTATTTCATTTCGTTGTTTGTCCCATGCACTTAAAACTGTTTGATCTATCATAGGGACTACGTCACTGTATAGATTAATTTGTTCAACTACTTCACTGTTAGAAATTACTTCTTTATATGATTCTAAAAAGTGATTGAAAACTTGTATGCTAACTGATGATGTATCATCTATTTTTGGATGCGCATTTATGATAAGTGTTTTAGTCATTTATATTTCCCCCTAAAAACAATTTGTTTATTTTTAATTAAAGACTAACTTGATCGTCGATTAAGTTAGTCTTTAATATAATCATTATAATTATTTTTGTCAAATGTAGTACACGCGAGACTTGTTTTATTTGACTAAAACTTGAAATACTCCTAAGATACAATTTGATAACCCTTAAAATTAGAAGCAGGTGAGTATATATGCAATATAGTGTTGGGGTTGAATATGCTTTACATTGTTTAGTTTATTTAGTTACTGCTCCTTCAAAAGAAAGCGTTGGAATAAAAGACTTAGCAGAGTTCCAAGGACTTTCGGAAACGTTTCTTTCAAAAGTTTTCGGTAAATTATCTAAGGCTGGTATTGTAAGCTCTGTCCCTGGGGTAAAGGGAGGTTATAGATTAGCTAAATCTCCAGAAGATATTTCTTTTTGGGATGTAATAGAGGCTGTCGAAGGACCAAAACCAATTTTTCAATGCAAAAATATTGTGCAGAACGGTCTACTATATCGAGACAAGACCTGTAATTCTTGTGAATCGAGCAATTCTTCTTGCACAATTAATTTAGTAATGCTTGAGGCGGAAGAGCATATGCGGGAGTTTCTTCGTAAAAAGACCCTTGCGTGGTTAGATAAAGAACTTGATATTGTTTTACCAGAAAAGCTAAGAACAGATACTAGAGAATACTTTACAAAAGAAGGCTCTAACTAACCGATATTGACGAGTTAGTTAGGGCTTTTTTGCTATGCGCCTTGAAATTTTGTCTCTTAATTCTTCTAAATACCTTTGAAACGATGATATTTTTTCACCTTACAAAATTGTAATGTTCCTGTAAGGAGAATGAATGGATGGTATGATATCCCAATGTTATAGTAACAAAGTACTTTAGCTCATTGGGTTAAATTTTGATTTCTCTGCTTATATGCCTTCTTACATAACTGTCATGTTTGTGTAAGAAACATCGATAGTGGCAAGAGTAGAGAGTGTATATAGTGAAAATAGAGAATAGAAGAAATGAGGGATGTCGAGATGAAAACAGTGTTAGAAGCGAAAAATATTGAAAAAGTGTATGACACAGGTGGGAATAAATTTGTAGCTTTAAAAGGTATTAATTTACAAGTAAAAGAGGGAGAGTTCGTTGGAATTATGGGACCTTCTGGTTCTGGTAAGACGACTCTTTTAAATGTTCTTTCCACAATTGATAATGCAACGGACGGTGAAATTTTAATTGATGGAAAAGATATCGTGAAGATGAATGATGATAAGCTGGCGTTGTTCCGCCGTGATCATTTAGGTTTCATCTTCCAAGATTATAACTTATTAGATACATTAACGGTAAAAGAAAATATTGCGTTACCTCTTGCGTTATCAAAGGTGAAAGCGAGTGAAATTGATCGCCGTGTTCTTGAAATCTCAAAGAAATTCGGTATTGATCATATTTTAAGTCAGTTCCCATATCAAGTATCTGGTGGGCAGAAGCAGCGCTGCGCAGCATCGCGTGCGATCGTTACAAGTCCTAGTATGATATTTGGAGACGAGCCGACTGGAGCGCTTGATTCTAAATCAGCGACAGATTTATTAGAAAGTATGAAGTCGTTAAATGAATATGATAACTCAACAATTTTAATGGTAACGCACGATGCATTCGCGGCAAGTTACTGTAAACGAGTTATTTTCATTAAAGATGGTGAGTTATATAAAGAATTGCACCGCGGTGAATTAACACGTAAACAATTCTTCCAAAAAGTCGTTGACGTAATGTCTTCCATTTCTGGAGGTATGGCTGATGACCTTATCTAGCATTGCCCTCCGCAACATACAGCGGAACTTTAAAGACTATTTTGTATATTTTGCATCTATGATTTTTAGTATTGTAATTTACTTTACATTTAAAGCACTACAATATAATTCACAAATGGAAAAAGCTGCGGAAGGTTCTAAAAAAATTAGCGGTGCGTTTCAAGTTTCAAGTGTCATGCTAATCATCTTCGTAGCGGTGTTCATTATATATTCGAACGGTTTCTTTACACGGAAGCGTAAAAAAGAAGTTGGGCTATATTCGTTACTAGGTATTCGAAAAAGACAGATCGGTAAAATGCTCTTTTATGAAAATATGTTAATGGGATTAATGTCTTTAATTATCGGAATTGCGATTGGTAGCGTTCTTTCAAAACTATTCCTTGAACTACTAGTAAGTATGATGGGATTAAATTTAAATGTTCATTTTGAAGTACCGATGGCTGCAATTGTTGATACAGCAATTATTTTCTTTGTGATTATATTGTATACATCACTTCAAGGATATCGTTTAATTTATCGATTCAAGCTAATTGAACTTTTCCGCGCAGAACGCGAAGGAGAAGCAATGCCAAAAGGATCTGTAATTATGGCGTTAATTTCAATTTTCTTAATCGGTTCAGGTTATTTCTTAGCATTAATGTTCATGAAGGCAGTTAAGTATGCAGACTTTATGGCAGTTGCACTTTATATTTTACTTGCGACAGTATTAGGTACGTACTTACTATTTATGTTCTTTACAGTATTCGTATTAAAACGTGCAAGAAATAATAAATCATCGTTTTATAACGGTATGAATATGATAACGACATCACAGCTACTATATCGTATTAAAGGGAATGCAAAGTCACTTGCAACAATTTCTATTTTAAGTGCGGTAACATTAACAGCAGTTGGTACGTCAGTTACGATGTATTACAACACATTTACACAATCAAAAGCATTCGCGCCATACAGCTATTCTTATGAGAAAAAAGATGCAGAACTAGATAAGAAAGTAAATGCGATTTTTGCTGAAGAGGAAGAGAATCATCCTGTAAAAGATCAATTTGAAGTTGAGATGGTTCCTGTAAAAGGAAAGTTTGAAGGAGATAAAGTTGATTTCATCCTTAATATGAACTACAGTATCTCAGAGAAATATCAATTTATGTCTCAATCTGAATTTAATAAACTTGCTAAAAAAATCGATGCAGAAACAGTGAATGTAGCTGCTGGTGAAGCATTTATATATGATAGTTCTTATATGGAAGGGCATGAGTTTAGCCCTCAATATAAAGGAAATAAAGCGGTATTCCAAATTGGAAATGAAACGAAGAAATTAGCGATTCAAGGCGCAAATGATAATGCAATTACGAACCTAGGTGAACTAGTTGTTGTCGTTTCAGATGAAACATATGAACAAGCGAAGCAAGCATTTGGAACACGTGTTGTAAAAAATATTGATGTAAAAGATGAAAGAAACAGTAAAGTATTAACAGAAAAATTAACAAAATTGATGCCAGCTGGTGAATCAGAAATGGTACCATCATTTAGAGATTTCTACACTGGTTTCCAAATGGGGCTTGAAGGAACTGGACTCATGATGTTCATCGGAATGTTCTTAGGACTTGTATTCTTACTAGCAACAGGTTCTATCATTTACTTCAAGCAATTAACAGAAGCAAATGCTGATCGTGAGCGTTATGTTGTACTTCGTAAAGTCGGGGTAACGAAACAGGAAATGAAAAAAGCTATCGCAAAACAAGTAAGCTTTATCTTTGCGATTCCGTTAGTAATCGGAATTTTACACAGCTTGTTTGCATTAAAAGGTTTAGGGAACATATTACCATTTGAAATTATGATTCCGCTCCTAATTAGTATCGGGGTATACGGTGTCATTTATATCGGATATTACTTCTTAACAGTTCGCTCTTATTATAAGATTGTGAGCGCGAAGTAATAGACGGTAGCTGTAAGAGAATAGAAATTAGAAAAATAGCCATTTACCTGATTTTTTATGAGGTGGATGGCTATTTTTTATTTTGCAATATTAGTACTACTAAGAGGAGGACAGAATTAACGTACATCTATTATGTCAATAAAGTTAAAAGTATGTTTACGGTCAAAGGTATCTATGCATATTACAGAACGCTTCAAAGGATTTATTTCAATTACAGTCATACAACTTGTAGGAAAATAATCATCTTTATAATAAGTAATCAATATTTCTTTTTCTGAAATGTATGAGCGTAATAGATGATCTTCAATTCGCTCTCTATCATCGTATGGTGATAGAGAGCGGTCAGCAGGTTGTTTAGACATAATAGTCAGTTGCATCGATTTTGATTTATTTGTACTACTCATGCTTTCTATTCTCCTAACAATATGTTTTCTATATCTTTCTGACTTAGGAAGTTATTAGTTAATCACTATGGAAGTAGCTATTATCAATAATTCAAGTGCCACATTGTATAAACATCCTATTTTAGCTTTCACATGTATATAGCGAAGAAATTATGGATTAGTTGAAAGACTAATTTGCTTAGTACTAAAAAATTACCAAATTCATTAACTTATTTATAGTAATTTATTTGTCATTTTTGTACTTTTTTGAATGTGGTTAAAAATTTATTGAAATCAATTTGGTTGAAGGAGAATAAAGGTATGGAGATATTAGAAGAGTATAAAATCGAGGTACATGTTTATTAAATTAAGAAGAAATAAATCGTGATGGTATTACTAATTGAATGGATGAAGGTGAGCTAGTATTCCATCTATCTCACCTCATGTTAAGAAGGTGTTGTTATATTAAGGTATGATTTTCACGATATTGTCTAGGAGTCATACTAGTGATTTTTTTGAAGACCCTTGTGAAATAACTTTGATCATTGAAATTAAGCCAGGTACAAATATCTGATAATGGATATGTCGTTAATGTTAATAATTTTTTTGCTTCCTCTACTCGTTCTCTTTGAACGTACTCACTTAAAGG
>NZ_JBHWYR010000030.1:11116-58417 GCF_042728695.1 Bacillus sp. NPDC060175 | reverse complement strand
GCAGAGAGGTCACACCCGTTCCCATACCGAACACGGAAGTTAAGCTCTCTAGCGCCGATGGTAGTTGGGACCTTGTCCCTGTGAGAGTAGGACGTCGCCAAGCAACTAAAACACGAGTCATTTGACTCGTGTTTTTTCGTGTTTCTTTTTATAATTCATAGTAATTTAAAAAATCTTTACTTAAAGAATCGTCCTTTTGATTAAAGACAGGGAAATGTGGCTAGGATAGTGAATAAGCAAAAGAGTTGCAAATTTTTTTAATACGTATATAATTATAGTCAAAGATAGTCAAAGTCAATAAAGGTGGCGGATAAATGAGAAATATATCTGATATCATTGAGAAATATCTAAAGCAAGTTATTGACTTAAGCAATAATAATGCGATTGAAATCAAGAGGAATGAGGTCGCTGATCGATTCGATTGTGTGCCGTCTCAAATCAATTATGTAATCAATACCCGTTTTACGTTAGAAAGAGGATTCGTAGTAGAAAGTAAACGAGGTGGAGGAGGTTACATTCGCATTATAAAAGTCAAACTGCATGATGATATAGACATTATTGATCAAATGCTTCATATGATTGATCATAGCGTTGCACAAGGAAATGCAGAAAGCATGATTATACGTTTAATAGAAGAGGGTATTATAACAAATCGTGAAGCTAAACTTATGTTAAGCGTACTAGATCGTTCTGTATTATTAATGGATGTTCCTTCTCGAGATGAACTTAGGGCTCGAATATTATGCGCAATGTTAAGAACACTGAAATATAAATAAATATAACTTTTGTTAAGAATAATAACTAAGATAATGCAGTTTAATATTGTAGGAATTTTGAAAGATGACATGTGCTTTTACTAAATGGATTAAGGAAAGAGAACAATCTAGTAATGTATGAAAAGTATCATGAGATAGATCGTTCCTGTTGTAAAGGTGGGGGATAGCGATGACTTGTCAAAACTGTAATATAAGACCAGCAACTTTACATTATACAAAAGTAATCAACGAAAAAAAGGCGGAAGTTCATCTTTGTGAGCAATGTGCAGAACAAAGTGGCTATACGTCTTTCTTTCAATCGCCGCAGTCTAATTTTTCATTCCATGACCTATTAGCCGGATTATTGCATGGTGAACCAGCAATGTTTGAAGAAGGGCAAGATGCATTTTCAAATACAAATATATCAAGATGTCCAAATTGTAAGATGACATATGAACAATTTACAAAAGTGGGACGCTTTGGATGTGCTTCTTGTTACGATACATTTAAGGGGCATTTAAAACCATTGTTAAAACGTCTTCACGGTGGGCATACAGATCATTGTGGAAAAATTCCTGAACGTATAGAAGGAAATATCTACTTAAAGAAAGAATTAGATGAACTAAAACTCAATCTGAAACAATATGTACAGAAAGAGGAATTTGAGAAAGCGGCTGAAGTACGAGATAAAATTCGATGTCTTGTAAATCAGCTTAGTGAGCATAGAGAGGGGGAATAGTTCTATGTCACTGGACAGAATCATGAATGAAGCGATTAGTCCATGGATGAAGGGGGATGGCCCTGATTCTGATATTGTTTTAAGTAGTCGAATTCGTTTGGCTCGTAATTTTAAAAAATATCAATTCTCTACTATGCAAAACGAGGAAGAAGCTAAACAGATTCATGAGTTATTAAAGAAGAAGTTTATAAATAAACCTGTAGAACCTTTTGGGGAGTTTGAACTATTAAAAATGAATGAATTAAATCCTCTCCAAAGGAGAGTTTTAGTTGAGAAGCATTTAATTAGTCCGAATCTTGCAGGAACAGAATACGGAGCATGCCTACTATCAGAAAGTGAACATATAAGTATCATGCTTAATGAAGAGGATCATGTTAGGATTCAGTGCCTATTTTCGGGTTTACAGTTATCAGAGGCGCTTCAAAGTGCCAATCAAATAGATAACTGGATCGAGGAACAGGTTGAATATGCTTTTGATGAATCGCTTGGATATATTACGAGTTGCCCCACTAACGTCGGTACAGGATTAAGGGCTTCGGTAATGATTCATTTGCCGGGACTGGTTTTAACGAAAAGAATTAACCGTATTATACAAGTAATTCAAAAATTAGGGTTAGTAGTAAGAGGAATATACGGTGAAGGTAGCGAAGCGTTAGGTAATATATTTCAAGTGTCAAATCAAATGACACTAGGGAAATCAGAAGAAGATATTATTGCAGATTTAAAGAGTGTCATTCAACAAATCATCCATCAAGAAAAAATGGCTAGAGAATTAATTGTACAAAATTCAAGTATTGAGCTTGAAGATAAAGTATATCGTTCTTACGGAATACTAGCTAACAGTCGTTTAATTCAATCTGCAGAAGCAGCCACTTGCTTATCAGATGTACGACTTGGTATTGACTTAGGATATATACAAGGTATATCGAGAAATATTTTAACTGAGTTAATGGTTCTTACTCAGTCAGGCATTTTGCAACAATATGCAGGAGGACCTCTAGGACCAGAAGAAAGAGATTATCGAAGAGCAACCTTAATCCGTGAGCGATTACGAATTGAACAAAATTAAGCGCAAGTAGGAGGCGATTTCTATGATGTTTGGAAGATTTACAGAACGAGCACAGAAAGTATTAGCTTTATCTCAAGAGGAAGCAATTCGCATTGGGCATAATAATATTGGAACAGAACATATTTTACTTGGGCTTGTACGCGAAGGTGAAGGAATTGCAGCAAAAGCGTTAATTGCTCTTGGATTAAGTCCAGAGAAAGTTCAAAAAGAGGTAGAAGCATTAATTGGACGTGGAACGGAAGCTTCTCAAACAGTACATTACACACCTCGTGCTAAAAAAGTTATTGAGTTGTCTATGGACGAAGCTCGTAAATTGGGCCATTCCTACGTTGGAACAGAACATATTTTACTTGGTTTAATCCGTGAAGGTGAAGGTGTAGCAGCACGTGTTTTAAATAATTTAGGTGTAAGCCTAAACAAAGCAAGACAACAAGTGTTACAACTCCTTGGAAGTAATGAAGCTAGTTCAGGTCACCAAGGTGGTTCATCAACAAATGCGAATACACCTACACTTGACAGTCTAGCACGTGATTTAACAGTTGTTGCACGTGAAAATCGTTTAGATCCTGTTATTGGACGTGGTAAAGAAATTCAACGTGTAATTGAAGTGTTAAGCCGTAGAACAAAAAACAATCCAGTATTAATTGGAGAACCTGGTGTAGGTAAGACAGCAATTGCGGAAGGATTAGCACAGCAAATTGTAAATAATGAAGTTCCTGAAACTTTAAGAGATAAGCGTGTTATGACATTAGATATGGGTACAGTTGTTGCTGGAACAAAATATCGTGGTGAATTTGAGGATCGTTTAAAGAAAGTGATGGATGAGATTCGCCAAGCTGGTAACATCATTCTATTTATTGATGAGCTTCATACATTAATTGGTGCAGGAGGGGCAGAAGGTGCAATTGATGCATCGAATATTTTAAAACCATCTTTAGCACGTGGTGAATTACAATGTATTGGTGCAACAACTTTAGACGAATATCGTAAATATATTGAAAAGGATGCGGCATTAGAAAGACGTTTCCAACCAATTCATGTTGATGAACCAAACTTAGAAGAATCAGTTCAAATTTTAAAAGGTTTACGTGACCGTTATGAGGCGCATCACCGCGTATCTATTACAGATGATGCAATCGATGCGGCTGTAAAACTTTCAGATCGTTACATTACAGACCGTTTTTTACCTGATAAAGCAATCGATTTAATTGATGAGGCTGCATCAAAAGTACGCTTACGTTCTTATACAACACCACCAAACTTAAAAGAGCTTGAAGTGAAGCTTGAGGAAATTAGAAAAGAAAAAGATGCGGCTGTACAAAGCCAAGAATTTGAAAAAGCTGCTTCCTTACGTGATATGGAACAACGTTTACGTGAAAAGTTAGAAGATACAAAGCGTCAGTGGAAAGAGAAACAAGGACAAGAAAACTCAGAAGTAACAGTAGAAGATATTGCAAATGTCGTTTCCACATGGACACGTATTCCAGTTTCTAAACTTGCACAAACAGAGACAGATAAATTATTAAACTTGGAATCAATTTTACATGATCGTTTAATTGGGCAGGATGAAGCAGTTGTAGCTGTGGCCAAAGCTGTTCGTCGTGCGAGAGCGGGATTAAAAGATCCGAAACGTCCAATTGGCTCATTTATTTTCCTAGGACCGACTGGTGTAGGTAAAACAGAACTAGCGAGGGCGTTAGCGGAATCTATGTTCGGTGATGAGGATGCAATGATCCGCATTGATATGTCTGAGTACATGGAAAAGCATTCTACCTCTCGTTTAGTTGGATCTCCTCCAGGATATGTTGGATATGAAGAAGGTGGACAATTAACAGAGAAAGTTCGTCGTAAGCCATATTCAGTTGTCTTATTAGATGAAGTAGAGAAAGCTCATCCTGACGTGTTTAATATTTTACTACAAGTATTAGAAGATGGCCGTTTAACAGATTCTAAAGGACGTACAGTTGATTTCCGTAATACAATTGTTATTATGACGTCTAATGTTGGTGCAGACGCATTAAAACGTAATAAACATCTTGGATTTAACGTACAAGATGAGAGCCGCGATTATTCAGATATGAAAGGTAAAGTAATGGATGAATTGAAAAAAGCATTTCGTCCAGAATTCTTAAACCGTATTGATGAAATTATCGTGTTCCATATGCTTGAGAAAAAACATATTCAAGAAATTGTAACTCTTATGGTGAATCAGTTAGTGAATCGCTTAAAAGAACAAGAGATTGAATTGCACTTAACAGAAGGAGCAATTTCAGCAATTGCTGATAAAGGATTTGATCGAGAGTACGGTGCTCGTCCGCTTCGTAGAGCAATTCAAAAACATGTAGAAGATAGACTATCAGAAGAACTGTTAAAAGGTGCTATTGAGAAAGGGCAAAAAGTTATCTTTGATATAGAAGGAGAATCATTTGTCATTCATAGTGCGGAAAAGGTAAAATAAGTATAGACAAACAAAGAGGGCTACGCGATAGCCCTCTTTCTTGTACGAGAAGGATAAACGTTTGTAGATGAAAGTGAAGTGAACTATAAAAGATATGGCTAAAAAGAAAACAAAATTCACATGTCAAGAGTGTGGTTATCAGTCGCCAAAATATATGGGGAAATGTCCTGGGTGTGGTAAATGGAATACGCTTGTTGAAGAGATGGAACCAGTTGTATCATCAAGGCGCCTTAATTATGTCAATGCAATTCAATCAGAAGTAACAAAACCAAGACGCTTAACAGAGGTAGAAACAAATTCTGAGGCGCGTATTGAAACGAAATTTCAAGAGTTTAACCGTGTACTTGGTGGCGGGATTGTAGATGGATCTTTAGTACTTATTGGTGGAGACCCTGGGATTGGAAAATCAACATTGTTATTACAAATTTCATCGCAATTAGCAGATTCTTCATATGATGTACTATACATATCAGGTGAGGAGTCAGCAAAGCAGATTAAACTTCGTGCAGATCGTTTGCATGTAAAGGGTAGTAATCTATTTGTTGTAGCAGAAACTGATTTACAACGAATTGCAGCACACATTGAAGAGATGAATCCAGCTTTTGTTGTTATTGACTCCATTCAAACGATACATTTACCTGAAGTGACGTCAGCCCCAGGAAGTGTAGCGCAAGTACGTGAATGTACAGCGGAATTAATGAAGCTTGCAAAGACGAAAGGGATTCCTATTTTTATCGTCGGACATGTGACGAAAGAAGGGGCAATTGCAGGACCACGTATGCTAGAACATATGGTTGATGCAGTTCTTTACTTTGAAGGAGATCGTCACCATACATATCGTATTTTGCGAGCTGTGAAGAACCGTTTTGGTTCCACAAATGAAATGGGTATCTTTGAAATGAAGGAACTAGGTCTTGCAGAAGTACTAAATCCTTCTGAAATTTTCCTTGAGGAACGTCCAGTTGGAGTTGCAGGATCCACAGTGGTTGCTTCAATGGAAGGAACAAGACCGGTTTTAGTAGAAATACAAGCATTAATCTCCCCTACTAGTTTTGGAAATCCTCGAAGAATGGCGACGGGAATTGATCATAATCGCGTTTCACTTATTATGGCAGTGCTAGAAAAAAGAACAGGTTTATTGTTGCAAAATCAAGACGCATATTTAAAAGTCGCGGGTGGCTTGAAATTAGATGAACCAGCAATCGATTTAGCTGTTGCCTTAAGTATTGCTTCAAGTTTCAGAGATAAAGCTACTGCACCAACCGATGCGGTAATAGGAGAAGTAGGCCTAACTGGAGAAATAAGAAGAGTATCAAGAATTGAACAACGTGTACAAGAAGCAGCAAAATTAGGATTTCAACGTGCTATTATTCCTAGAAAAAATTTGGGAGGATGGACAATTCCAGATGGGATTGAGGTAGTAGGTGTTTCTAATTTAGGAGAGGCGCTTCGTTTGACATTAGGAGGCTAGGCTATGGAGGAAAACAAGCAACGTGTCAAAAGTATGATTAATATTCTACAGCTTGTTGCCCCAGGAACACCACTACGCGAAGGGATAGATAACGTACTTCGTGCACAAACTGGAGGGCTAATTGTTCTTGGGTATAATGAGCAGATTAAAAGTATTGTAGATGGAGGATTTCACATTAATTGTGCATTCTCACCGGCTAGTTTATATGAATTAGCAAAAATGGATGGGGCACTTATTTTAAATGAAACTGGGAGCAAAATTTTAATTGCAAATGCACAATTAGTTCCAGATCCATCCATTGATTCTATTGAAACAGGTATGCGTCACCGAACGGCAGAGCGTGTAGCAAAGCAGACGGCTAGCCTTGTTGTGGCTATTTCACAAAGACGTAACGTAATTACACTATATCAAGGGAACTTACGTTATACACTAAAAGATATAGGTGTAATTTTAACAAAGGCAAACCAAGCTATTCAAACGTTAGAAAAATATAAAGCTGTATGGAATGATGGGATTACGAATTTGGGCATTCTAGAATTTGAAGAGGTCGTTACAATGTCCGAGGTAGTTCACGTTTTACATAGTGTTGAAATGGTACTGCGTATTAAAAATGAAATAGTGAGCTACATTCATGAGTTAGGAACGGAAGGGAGGTTAATTCGTTTACAACTTACAGAATTACTAGCCGACTTAGAAGCAGAGGCAGCGTTATTAATTAAGGATTATTATCAAGAAAAAACGCAGGATCACCATCAAATTTTGAAAAAGTTACAAGATCTTGCAAATACACAGCTTTTAGAGGATAGCGATTTAGTTAAATTGCTCGGCTATCCAGGGCAAATGAGCTTAGAAGAAAGCGTGACACCGAGGGGATACCGAATCGCAAGCAAAATTTCTCGTGTTCCACCACTTATCATTGAAAATTTAATTAATCGATTTAAAACATTGCAAGGTGTTTGTCGTGCAACTATTAATGAATTGGATGATGTGGAAGGAATTGGGGAAGTTAGGGCGAAGAAAATACGGGAGGGCCTAAAAAGAATTCAAGAGCATCTCTATATGAGTAGACACAATTAAGAATATTACATTGATTCCATAATATAACGACACTAGAACATTTTTGTTATATGATATGGTATATTGGTAAATAAAACTATTTACAAAAAAACACGTCCGCTTTTGCATTCGGCGTTTTGATTAGCAAAACAATGGTTAATAATGAGTAGGAGGTGGTTGGATGTTAAAAAGGATCGTACAGCTCTTCTTTTTAGTGATCGGGGGAGCGTTAGGGATTTTTCTAATCCCAAAAGTTATTAATGTATTGGACGTCGGTGCTGTTCCTTTGCTTGAGGGATCGTACGTTCGTGCAATTATTGGTGCAATTATTTTATTTTTAACAACATTTTGGCTTGTGGATTATATTGTTCAACTTATTAAACATATCGAAGAAGCCCTTGTAAAGGCACCGGTAGCGGATGTTTTATTTGGTACATTAGGGTTGATCTCTGGTCTTATTGTTGCATATTTAATTTTGATACCAATTCGTGAATTCACGATTCCAGTCATTAGTACAGTATTACAAGTGTTCTTTACTCTTTTACTTGGTTATTTAGGATTCCAAGTAGGATTTAAAAAGAGAAATGAATTGCTAGGATTATTTACATTACCCCAGCGTGGAGGTAAGAAGAAAAACAATAGCGAGAACGAAGAGGTAGAGGTAGAAAAATCTACAACTCATTGGAAAATTCTCGATACAAGCGTAATTATTGATGGACGTATTGCGGATATTTGCCAAACGAAGTTTTTAGAAGGAACAATTGTGATTCCACAATTCGTATTAGAAGAGCTTCAGCATATTGCCGATTCTTCTGATGCTTTAAAGCGTAATCGTGGTCGCAGAGGATTAGACATTTTAAATCGTATTCAAAAAGAGCTACCAATTCCGGTGGAAATTTATGAAGGCGATTTTGAGGATATCCAAGAGGTGGATAGCAAGCTTGTAAAGTTAGCTAAAATCACTGGTGGAACTGTTGTAACAAATGATTTCAACTTAAACAAAGTTTCTGAATTACAAGGAGTAACAGTATTAAACATTAACGATTTAGCAAATGCAATTAAACCAGTCGTACTCCCTGGCGAAGAATTAAGTGTTTATGTTGTGAAAGATGGTAAAGAACAAAATCAAGGTGTGGCATATTTAGATGATGGCACGATGATTGTAGTAGAAGACGGTAGAGAATATGTCGGTTCGCAACTTAATGTACTAGTTACAAGTGTGTTGCAAACATCGGCTGGTCGTATGATTTTCGCAAAACGTAAATTATTAGAAAAAGCATTATAAGTAGAGGATTATTAATATGTATACGTTAATTATTCCAGCAGCGGGTCAAGGGAAACGGATGGGTGCTGGCAAAAACAAGTTGTTCTTACTTATAAATGGAGTACCTATCATTGTGCATACATTACGTGCTTTTGAAAAAGATAAAGCATGTAAACGTATTATCATGGCAATTAACGAAGAGGAACGTCCTTATTTTGAGGAGTTAATGCAGAAGTACCCGGTTGAAAAGCAGGTGCAATTTATTCAAGGCGGGGCCGAAAGACAAGATAGTGTGTATAATGCTCTTCAGTATGTGAGCGGAGTTGAGTATGTTCTCGTACACGATGGTGCGCGCCCGTTCGTAACGAATAAGATGATGCAAGATGTATTAACTGTAGCAGAGAAATATGGTGCTTCCATTTGTGCAGTGCCAGTGAAGGATACAATTAAGAAAGTAGAACAGGGTGTTGTTGTTGAAACGGTAGAACGTTCTCAGCTTAAAGCGGTTCAAACACCGCAAGGATTTTCTGTTCCTCTTTTATTAGAAGCTCATAGAAGTGCAAAGCAAAGTTGTTTTCTTGGTACAGATGATGCAAGTCTCGTAGAACGTGTCGGGAAGCAAGTAGGCGTAGTAGAGGGGAGTTACTATAATATTAAAGTGACGACTCCAGAGGATTTACTAATTGCTGAAAGTTTCCTTCATGTTCAGAAGAAATAGAAGTGATGGTATTATAGTAAAGAAAAGCTCGGCAGTTGCCGAGCTTTTCTTTATAGAGATAGCAATATAATATAGAATTCATAAAGTAGTTTAGATTGAGGAGGATGTAAAGAATGTTTCGAATTGGACAAGGTTTTGATGTACATGAATTTGCGGAAGGTAGGCCGTTAATTATCGGCGGAATTACAATTCCTCATGAAAAAGGATTAATCGGTCACTCGGATGCAGATGTATTGTTACATACGATTGCTGACGCATGTCTAGGAGCAATTGCAGCAGGAGATATTGGAAAACATTTTCCTGATACAGATCCTGCCTTTAAAGATGCGGATTCAGCTGTATTGTTACAAAAGGTTTGGGAATTTGTGCGTGAACAAGGTTATGAGCTAGGGAACCTAGATTGTACAATTATTGCCCAAAAGCCAAAAATGGCACCGCATATTGAAAGCATGCGTAAACGTATTAGTGAACTACTAGAAACGTCTATTGATAATATTAATGTAAAGGCAACAACAACAGAAAAATTAGGATTTACAGGTAGAGAAGAAGGGATTGCTTCTCAAGCGGTTGTTTTATTACAGAAAAAATAGTGGTTTTTAATTCGTAAGATGGATAATCACGTTTTTTTGGTGTACAATTATAGAATGTGTTGACATTAAGATTGGAAGGTGTACCAATTATGGAAAAGCAAGTGAGAGTGCGCTATGCGCCAAGTCCAACAGGACACTTACATATCGGAAATGCGCGTACGGCATTATTTAATTATTTATTTGCTCGTCATCAAGATGGTAAATTTATTATTCGTATTGAAGATACTGATGTGAAACGTAATGTTGCTGGTGGAGAAGAAAGCCAATTAAAATACTTGAAATGGCTCGGTATGGACTGGGATGAAGGTGTTGATGTTGGTGGTGAATTTGGACCATATCGTCAAACAGAGCGTTTAGATATTTATAAAAAATTATATGAAGATTTATTAGAGCGTGATTTAGCTTACAAATGTTATATGACAGAAGAAGAGCTAGAGGCAGAGCGTGAAGGACAAATCGCTCGTGGTGAAACACCGCGTTATGCAGGAAACCACCGTGATTTAACTGAGGAGCAAATTAAAGGATTTGAGGCTGAAGGCCGTATTCCAAGTATTCGCTTCCGTGTGCCGGCTGATAGCGACTACACGTTTAAAGATATCGTAAAAGATGAAGTTGCATTCCATTCAAATGATTTTGGTGATTTCGTTATCGTGAAAAAAGATGGAATTCCAACTTATAACTTTGCGGTAGCGGTAGATGATCACTTAATGGAGATTACACACGTACTTCGTGGTGATGATCATATTTCAAACACGCCAAAACAAATGATGATTTATGAAGCTTTCGGTTGGGATATTCCGAAGTTCGGTCATATGACTTTGATTGTAAACGAAAGCCGTAAAAAGCTAAGTAAGCGTGACGAATCTATTATTCAATTTATTGAGCAATATAAAGAGCTTGGATATCTTCCAGAAGCAATCTTTAACTTTATTGCATTACTAGGTTGGTCACCAGTAGGTGAAGAAGAAATCTTCTCTCAAGATGAGTTTATCAAAATGTTTGATGCAGCTCGTTTATCAAAATCACCTGCATTATTTGATTCTCAAAAACTAAAATGGATGAACAACCAATATATGAAAAAACAAGATTTAGATACGGTTGTTGAACTAAGCTTACCGCATTTAGTGAAAGCGGGTCGCGTAGGTGAAAACTTAAGCGAACAAGAACAAGCATGGGTTCGTGATGTAATTGCTTTATATCATGACCAAATGAGCTTTGGAGCTGAAATTGTAGAGCTTTCTGAAATGTTCTTTAAAGATCATGTTGATCATGAAGAAGAGGGACAAGAAGTATTGAAGGGTGAACAAGTACCTGAAGTACTTCGTACATTTGCCGATCAATTAGAAGCTTTAGAAGCAATGGAGCCAGCAGCAGTTAAGGCGGCTATTAAAGCAGTTCAAAAGGAAACAGGACATAAAGGTAAAAACCTATTTATGCCAATCCGTGTTGCTACTACTGGACAAACACATGGTCCAGAGCTTCCTAACGCTATTGCTCTTCTTGGAAAAGAAAAAGTTTTAAATCGTATTCAAAAAGTAATTGGTTAACATTTTCTAGGTTTAGCAATATAATAAGTATACCTAAAATCTAATAAGGAAAAGCGACGAGAAGGAGAAGTAGAAAATCAGGCTTTTTACAGAGAGAACCACCCTTAGGCTGGAAGTGGTTTATAAGCGGATTTTTGAAATGCCCCTTCGAGTCTTCTGTTGAACAGCGAAGTATTTCGCGGAACGTCTTAGGGCGCAAAGTAAACAGAAGCGGTGTAAACCGTTATCATGGATGAGTTTGAGGCTTCTTTAGCCTAAACAGAGTGGAACCGCGCTTAAAAGGCGTCTCTGTCTATATGACAGAGGCGTCTTTTTTTTATACCATGTAAATGGGTGTGAGTATAAGTTTTATCCTCTTGTATAAAGATTTAGGGGAAGTTAGTTCACTCGAAAAAAGCAGCCCATAAAGGGGAGGGAACATCGATGTTTAAGAGGCTTCGGGAAGATATTGAAGTCGTTTTTGAACAGGATCCAGCGGCACGAAGTTATTTTGAAGTCATTTTAACTTACTCTGGATTACATGCAGTTTGGGCCCATCGAATTGCACATGCTTTTTATAAAAGGAATTTTTTCTTTATGGCACGTTGGATTTCGCAAGTTAGTCGTTTTTTTACTGGCATTGAGATTCATCCAGGAGCAACTATTGGTCGTCGTTTTTTCATTGATCATGGAATGGGGGTTGTAATTGGAGAAACGTGTGAAATTGGCGAAAACGTAACAATTTATCAAGGTGTCACATTAGGTGGTACAGGTAAAGAAAAAGGAAAGAGGCACCCTACAATTCAGGATAATGTATTAATTGCAACAGGTGCTAAAGTACTAGGTTCTATTACTGTTGGAGAGAATTCTAAAATTGGTGCAGGATCTGTCGTGTTGAAGGAAGTTCCTGCGCATTCTACAGTTGTAGGTATACCTGGCCGA
Source organism: Bacillus sp. NPDC060175 (assembly GCF_042728695.1). NCBI lineage: Bacteria > Bacillati > Bacillota > Bacilli > Caryophanales > Bacillaceae > Bacillus > Bacillus sp. NPDC060175. Next base: position 45,829 of record NZ_JBHWYR010000030.1, on the reverse strand, counting down.
GTCGTTATTCAAAATGGAGTAAAGATTGGTCAAGAATTAAATCATTCTGATCTTCCGGATCCGATTTTTGATAAATTAAAGGTTATGGAAGCAGAACTTGATAAATTGAGAAAGCAACTCGAAGTAAAGGTAGAAAGGAAGGATAAAAATGACTATTCACATTTATAATACGTTAACGCGTCAAAAAGAAGAGTTTATGCCATTAGAAGAAAATAAGGTAAAGATGTATGTGTGCGGACCTACAGTGTATAACTACATTCACATTGGGAATGCAAGACCACCTATGGTATTTGATACAGTACGCCGTTACTTAGAATATAAAGGATATGATGTGCAGTATGTATCTAACTTTACTGACGTGGATGATAAATTAATTAAGGCGGCAAATGAATTAGGTGAAGATGTGCCAACAATTGCAGATCGTTTTGTTGAAGCTTACTTTGAAGATGTAACGGCACTAGGTTGCAAACATGCAACGGTTCACCCACGTGTAACGGAAAATATGGATATCATTATTGAATTTATTCAAGAACTTGTGAATAAAGGGTATGCATATGAATCAGAAGGTGATGTGTACTTTAAAACGAAAGAATTCGAAGGTTACGGTAAATTATCACATCAACCAATTGCAGACTTACGTCACGGTGCACGTATTGAAGTAGGAGAAAAGAAACAAGACCCTCTTGACTTTGCTTTATGGAAAGCTGCGAAAGAAGGAGAAATCTTCTGGGAAAGCCCTTGGGGGAAAGGACGCCCAGGGTGGCATATTGAATGCTCAGCAATGGCGCGTAAATATTTAGGGGATACAATTGATATTCATGCTGGTGGTCAAGATTTAGCATTTCCTCATCATGAAAATGAAATTGCGCAGTCTGAGGCGTTGACAGGAAAAACATTTGCACGTTATTGGATGCATAATGGATATATTAATATTAATAACGAGAAGATGTCTAAGTCGCTTGGAAACTTCATTTTAGTTCACGATATCATTAAACAATATGATCCGCAGTTAATCAGGTTCTTTATGCTGTCGGTACATTACCGTCACCCAATTAACTTTAGCGAAGATTTATTGCAAAGTACGAATAATGGACTAGAAAGAATTAAAACAGCTTACGGTAACTTAAAGCATCGTATGGAAAGTAGTACAGATTTAACGGACCATAATGAAAAATGGTTAGCTGAAATGGAAAAGTTCCAGGTTGCATTCGAAGAAGCGATGGATGATGATTTCAATACGGCTAATGCGATTACTGAATTATATAACGTAGCAAATCACGCAAATCAATATTTGTTAGAAGAACATACTTCTAAAGTTGTAATTGAAGCGTATGTAAAACAACTTGAAACATTATTTAGTATTTTAGGATTAGAATTAGCACAAGAAGAGTTGCTTGACGAAGAAATTGAAGCACTAATCCAAAAGCGTATTGAAGCTCGTCAAAATCGTGACTTCGCATTATCTGATCAAATTCGCGATGATTTAAAAGGACGTAATATTATTTTAGAAGATACCGCTCAAGGTACAAGATGGAAAAGAGGATAAGAATGATTGATGCAAAGCAATTGAACAGCTTAGCGTTAGCATATATGGGTGATGCGGTATATGAACAATATATCCGCTATCACCTCCTTCAAAAAGGGAAAGTTCGCCCTAATCAATTACATCGCTTAGGGACGGGCTTTGTTTCGGCAAAAGCACAGGCGAAAGTTGTTTATCATTTATTAGAGACGGCATTTTTGACAGAAGAGGAAGAGGCGGTATTAAGAAGAGGGCGTAATGCGAATTCGGGTACTGTTCCGAAAAATACAGATGTACAAACATATCGACACAGTACAGCCTTTGAAGCGCTAATCGGTTATCATCACTTGTTGAATAATCGTGAAAGATTGGACGAGATTGTATATAAGGCGATTGACGTTTTGGAAGAAAAGGAAGGGAGCACATCATCATGAGTAGTGAATATATTATCGGACGTAACCCTGTAATTGAAGCTTTAAGAGCGGGGCGAGATATTAATAAAATTTTGGTAGCGGAAGGTGCTGCCAAAGGACAAGTGCAGATTGTACTAGCATTAGCAAAAGAGAATAAGGTTATTTTGCAACACGCACCAAAGAAGAAATTAGATCAATTGGTTGAGGGAAATCATCAAGGTGTAATTGCTCAAGTAGCTGCATATCAATATGCTGAGTTAGAGGATTTGTTTAAATTAGCAGAAAAACGTAATGAAGATCCGTTCTTCTTAATTTTAGATGAAATTGAAGACCCGCATAACTTAGGTTCTATTATGCGTACCGCGGATGCAACAGGGGCTCATGGGGTTATTATTCCCAAAAGAAGAGCGGTGGGACTTACAGCGTCAGTTGCGAAAGCGTCGACTGGGGCAATTGAATATATTCCTGTTGCACGTGTAACAAATTTATCGCGTACAATTGATGAATTAAAAGAACGTGGACTTTGGATTGCTGGTACAGATGCCAAAGGGAAAACAGATTACCGTAATTTAGATGGTAATATGCCAATCGGACTAGTAATTGGTAGTGAAGGAAAAGGTATGAGTCGTATTATTGGTGAAAAGTGTGATTTCCTAATTACTTTACCGATGGTCGGTAAAGTTACATCCTTAAATGCTTCAGTAGCCGCAAGTTTGTTAATGTATGAGGTATATCGTAAACGTCACGAAATTGGTAAATAAAAAATGGACGATATTTTAATCGTTGACGGTTACAACATTATCGGGGCTTGGGGAGACTTGAAGAAACTGCGGGATGTAGATTTACAATCATCAAGAGACGCACTTATTGATAAGATGGCGGATTATCAAGGCTATACAGGCACAAAGGTAATGATTGTCTTTGATGCCTATACAGTCTATGGTATTGAAAAAAAGATGAAACAATCGCGGGTGGAAGTAATATTCACGAGAAAGAATCAAACTGCAGATGAAAAGATAGAGCAACTTGCGATTGAGCTTAGAAATATAAATACACAAATATACGTTGCAACTTCGGATTATACGGAGCAGTGGATTATATTTGCGCAAGGTGCACTTCGAAAATCTGCGCGTGAATTAGAGTTAGAAGTGCAAGCGATGGAACAACAAGTAAGAAGGCGTACAAAAGACACGAAAGAAAAGCAACCCGCCATGCGAAAGATATTTAGTGAAGATATTACAGAAAAATTAGAAAAATTAAGAAGAGGAGAGCGTTGAAGCATTGACGCTCTTTATCTTTTTACTGTATAATATTGCTAAATATATAGCGGTCGGAGGGATCAAGGTGGAAGCAGGCTTCGTAAGTGTAGGCGACGTTACATTTCGTGATTTAGAGGATGAGGCAATCGTTGAGTTAGTTCGAAAAGGTAATACTGACGCTCTAGAATATTTAATTCACAAATATAAGAACTTTGTTCGCGCGAAATCAAGATCTTATTTCTTAGTGGGTGCCGATCGAGAAGATATTGTTCAAGAAGGCATGATTGGATTGTTTAAAGCCATTCGTGATTATAAAGGGGACAAGCTGTCTTCGTTCAAAGCATTTGCTGAACTGTGTATCACTCGACAAATTATTACCGCTATTAAAACAGCAACAAGGCAAAAACATATTCCGTTAAATTCGTATGTGTCTTTAGACAAGCCAATTTACGATGAGGAATCTGATCGAACATTATTAGATGTTATTTCGGAATCGAAAGTAACTGATCCAGAAGAGATGATTATCAGTCAGGAAGAATATACAGACATAGAATCAAAAATATCTGAATTATTAAGCGATTTAGAAAGAAAAGTGCTCTCTTTATACTTAGATGGTCGTTCCTATCAAGAAATTTCAGAACAGTTAAACAGGCATGTGAAATCTATTGATAACGCATTGCAGCGTGTAAAAAGGAAATTAGAAAGATATATGGAGATGAGAGAGAGTACAACTTTAAATTCATAGCAAGTGCCGCAGGTGTAAAATAATTCACCTGTTTTCTTTTTGTTAAGAGAGTGAAAGTCATGACATTGACATTGTCTTTTGTTGTATGATACATTTTTAGGGACAATGTTACAAGGTTGGTGTAACTAATGAGGAAAAAAGTTGTACTCTCATGTGAAGAGTGTAAAAATCGAAACTACTCTACGATGAAAGATACGAGCTCAGTAGAGCGACTTGAGATAAAGAAGTTTTGTAAAACATGCAATAAGCATACAGTTCACAAAGAAACAAAATAAATAATACACTGGAGGTCCCGTAGATGCGTTTAACGAACTTTTTCGGCGATGTAGGTCGCGAAATGAAAAAAGTAAGTTGGCCTAAAAAAGATGAATTACTCCGCTCAACAACGACTGTTATTGCGACAGTTGTGTTCTTTGCGATTTTCTTCGCAGTGGTTGATATGGGCATTTCTTCTTTAATTCGGTTAATTCTTGGTTAATTCTTGAATAAGAAGCACTTATCCATGATATAATGTTATTTATAAGAACTGTGTAAAAGCCCGGTGAACGGGTTTTTTCATTTGCGCAAAAAAATGTACGTCAGGGAGGGAAGGACGCTCGTCCTAAATGAATGGAAAAAAGTTGGTATGTTGTCCATACTTATTCTGGATATGAAAATAAAGTAAAGGCAAACCTAGAGAAACGTGTAGAATCAATGGGTATGCAAGATAAAATTTTCCGTGTTGTTGTCCCGGAAGAAGTAGAAGTAGAAATGAAAAATGGTAAAGAAAAAATAACGAAAAGAAAAGTGTTCCCAGGTTACGTATTAGTAGAACTAATCATGACTGACGACTCTTGGTATGTTGTTCGTAATACGCCAGGTGTAACAGGTTTTGTTGGTTCTTCTGGTTCAGGATCTAAACCATCGCCTCTATTAGAAGAGGAAGTTGTTACCATCATGAAGCATATGGGAATGGACAATGAAGTGGTTGATTTCGAATTTGAACTTCATGAAACAGTGCGTGTAAATGAAGGGCCATTCGCGGATTATACGGGTGCGATTGAAGAAATTGATGTGGAAAAGAAAAAAGTTAGCGTGCTTGTAGACATGTTTGGTCGCGAGACTCCGGTTGAACTTGATTTCCATCAAATTGAAAAATTATAAAATGAAACTTGAAATGAATTGTAAAAAGTGATAATATCTTTTAAGTCAGTACGTCTTCGGTAACGGAGACGTTTTTTGAAAAAGATTTTATCATTATGATAAAATATGAAGTGGGAGGGCAAATCACTGCCCAATTGACCACATCACGGACTTAAGGAGGTGTGTCTCGTGGCTAAAAAGGTAATTAAAATAGTAAAACTTCAAATTCCTGCAGGTAAAGCTAATCCAGCTCCGCCGGTTGGTCCAGCATTAGGACAAGCAGGTGTTAACATCATGGGCTTCTGTAAAGAGTTTAACGCTCGTACAGCTGATCAAGCTGGTCTTATCATCCCTGTTGAAATTACGGTATTTGAGGACCGTTCATTCACTTTCATTACTAAAACTCCTCCTGCTGCTGTTCTTCTTAAGAAAGTAGCTGGTATTGAGTCTGGTTCTGGTGAACCAAACCGTAATAAAGTGGCAACTGTTAAGCGTGATAAAGTACGCGAAATCGCTGAAACTAAAATGCCTGACCTAAACGCTGCTAGCGTAGAAGCTGCAATGCGTATGGTTGAAGGTACTGCGCGCAGTATGGGCATCGTTATCGAAGACTAATTCGATTTGTTTTTTGTAAAAAAGGTTGCGGGTCTGGAATTCCAATTCGCAACCTTTATTATCGTAAATGATTATCATTTTTAAATAAATGGATGGGCGCACATCCTCGGGGGTTCCCGGAATGAAGGCGTAAACGTGGGAGGTTATTCCGCTAAAACCACATTCAAGGAGGAAACAAACATGGCTAAAAGAGGTAAAAAGTACGTTGAAGCTGCGAAGCTTGTTGATCGTGCATCTGCTTACTCTGCAACAGAAGCAGTAGAATTAGTAAAGAAAACAAACACAGCTAAATTTGATGCAACTGTAGAAGCTGCATTCCGTTTAGGTGTTGACCCTAAGAAAGCTGACCAACAAATTCGTGGTGCAGTTGTTCTTCCACACGGTACTGGTAAAGTACAACGTGTATTAGTATTCGCTAAAGGCGAAAAAGCAAAAGAAGCTGAAGCTGCTGGCGCTGAATTCGTAGGCGATGCTGATTACATCGGTAAAATCCAAAAAGGTTGGTTCGATTTCGATGTAGTAGTAGCAACTCCTGACATGATGGGTGAAGTTGGTAAACTTGGTCGTGTATTAGGACCTAAAGGTTTAATGCCAAACCCTAAAACTGGAACAGTTACTTTCGATGTAACTAAAGCTGTTAACGAAATCAAAGCTGGTAAAGTTGAATACCGCGTTGATAAAGCTGGTAACATCCACGTTCCAATCGGTAAAGTATCTTTCGAAGATGCTAAATTAGTAGAAAACTTCAAAACAATTGCTGACACGCTACAAAAAGCTAAGCCAGCTGCTGCAAAAGGTACTTACATGAAGAACGCAACTGTTGCTTCTACAATGGGACCTGGCGTACGCGTAGACGTTTCTACACTTGCGTAAAAATTGGAAGTTGACTTCATAAAGAAGTTTTAATATAATCATTTATGTTGTGAATTTTAATAGTGTACCGTAGACAGTAGGAGTCGATTCGACTTAATTTCCTACCTAGGTGTTAATATACGAAGCGGAATCTTTTTTCTGTGACTATATGCCTCCATGTCTACAAGTTGGGCATGGAGGTTTTTAGTGCACTTTCGGTACATCTTCTATATAATCTACAGGAGGTGTAATAACATGAGCAAAGTAATCGAAACTAAACAACAAGTTGTAACTGAAATCGCTGAAAAACTTCGCGCGAGTAAATCTACAATTGTTGTTGACTACCGTGGTTTAACAGTTTCTGAAGTAACAGAATTACGTAAAAACTTACGTGAAGCTGGCGTTGAGTTCAAAGTTTACAAAAACTCTTTAACTCGTCGTGCTGCAGAGTCTGCTGAAATGGCTGAGTTAAACGAATTCTTAACAGGACCAAACGCAATCGCGTTCAGTAACGAGGATGTAGTTGCTCCTGCGAAAGTATTAAACGACTTCGCTAAAAATCATGAAGCTTTAGAAATTAAAGCGGGCGTAATCGAAGGTAAACTTGTGACACTTGATGAGGTTGAAGCTATCGCTACTCTTCCATCACGTGAAGGCTTACTTTCTATGCTTCTTAGCGTTCTTCAAGCTCCAATCCGTAATCTTGCACTTGCTACTAAAGCAGTTGCAGATCAAAAGGAAGAGCAAGGCGCTTAATTTTTTAAAAGATAATTATTTGTTATCTATAAAACAATACAAACCTATTTAAGGGAGGATATTTACAATGACTAAAGAACAAATCATTGAAGCAGTTAAATCTATGACTGTATTAGAACTTAACGACTTAGTAAAAGCTATCGAGGAAGAATTCGGCGTAACTGCTGCTGCTCCTGTAGCTGTAGCTGGTGGCGCTGGTGAAGCTGCTGCTGAGCAAACTGAATTTGACGTAGTACTTGCAAGTGCTGGCGCTCAAAAAATCAAAGTTATCAAAGCTGTACGTGAAATCACTGGTCTTGGCTTAAAAGAAGCTAAAGAATTAGTTGACAACACTCCAAAAGCAATCAAAGAAGGCGTTACTAAAGAGGAAGCTGAAGAAATGAAAGCTAAACTTGAAGAAGTTGGCGCTGTTGTAGAAGTTAAGTAATTAACTTTTGGTGCTTTAAAAAAAGCTCGCTCTCATGCGAGCTTTTTTTTTAACTGTAAAGAAAAGAGGTGGCCATATGGCAGACCATTATTTTTCTAACGACCCTTCTAGTAAAAGTGATCGTAAACGATGGGAATTTACACTTCGTGAATCTCGATTTACTTTTTTATCTGACCATGGGGTGTTCTCGAAAAACGAAGTGGACTTTGGTTCTCGTCTTTTAATTGAAGCGTTTCAAATGCCAGATGTTAAAGGTAATGTGTTAGACGTAGGATGTGGGTACGGTCCAATCGGTTTGTCGTTAGCGAAAGAGTTTCAAGATCGTGAAATTCACATGGTGGATGTGAATGAAAGGGCCTTGGGACTTGCAAAAGAAAATGCCGCTAATAACAGAATTGAAAATATACGTATTTTGCAAAGTAGTGTCTATGAAAATGTAGATGGCAAGTATGCTGCTATTCTATCTAATCCTCCAATTCGTGCTGGTAAAGATATCGTGCATGAGATTTTAGAAAAGGCTGTGGAGTATTTAGTTTCAGGTGGAGAACTGTGGATTGTTATTCAAAAGAAACAAGGTGCGCCATCTGCGCTGAAAAAACTAGAAGAAGCATTTTCTGAAGTTGAAGTTGTAGAAAAGAAAAAAGGATATTATATCATAAAATCAAAAAAGCGTTGACGGTTATTTTTGGCTATGTTAACATTATACAATGCCAATATATGATTTTCTGCGTTGAGAAAGATGTATATTTTTGTTTCTCTTGGAAAAGATAGTAAAATCAGCAGATTATGAAACAGAATGATGGTTTTCTTATAGAAGCCATTTTTCTTTTTTGAGCAGATAGAAAGACTCAACGTATCTATCTTTAAGAGAAAAAAACTACGCTAATAGCAGTAGTTGTATTTATTTGTGATTTTTGCACAAATTTTTTTGTGCATTTATAATACTCATGATTTGAGGGGTGAAGCAGTTGACAGGTCAACTAGTTCAATACGGACGCCACCGCCAACGAAGAAGTTATGCCCGTATTAGTGAAGTATTAGAGTTACCAAATCTTATCGAAATTCAAACCTCTTCTTATCAGTGGTTTCTTGATGAGGGTTTGCGAGAAATGTTCCAAGACATTTCTCCGATCGAAGACTTTACGGGAAATCTATCGCTTGAATTTATCGACTACAGCTTAGGTGAACCTAAATACTCTGTAGAAGAATGCAAAGAGCGTGATGTGACGTATGCAGCACCACTTCGTGTAAAAGTGCGTCTAATCAACAAGGAAACTGGTGAAGTAAAAGAACAAGATGTGTTCATGGGAGATTTCCCACTCATGACAGAGACTGGAACATTCGTAATTAACGGTGCAGAACGTGTTATCGTTTCCCAGTTAGTTCGCTCTCCAAGCGTATACTATAGTGGCAAAGTGGATAAAAACGGAAAACGTGGTTTTACTGCTACTGTAATTCCAAACCGCGGGGCTTGGTTAGAGTATGAAACAGATGCTAAGGATGTTGTATATGTGCGTATTGACCGTACGCGTAAACTTCCTGTAACTGTTTTGTTACGCGCATTAGGGTTTGGCTCTGATCAAGAAATCACCGAGCTTTTAGGTGATAACGAATACTTAAGCAATACGTTAGAAAAAGACAACACAGATAGCACAGAGAAAGCATTGCTTGAAATTTATGAGCGTCTACGCCCTGGTGAACCACCAACAGTAGAAAATGCAAAGAGCTTACTTGTGTCTCGTTTCTTTGATCCGAAGCGCTACGATTTAGCAAATGTAGGTCGCTATAAGATCAACAAAAAGCTACACATTAAAAACAGATTGTTTAACCAACGTTTAGCTGAAACACTGGTGGATCCAGAAACTGGTGAAATTTTAGCGGCAGAAGGAACAGTCTTAGATCGTCGTACACTGGATCGTATTCTACCTTACTTAGAGAAAAACATTGGATTCAAAACAGCGAAACCAATGGGTGGAGTGGTAGCAGGCGAAGTTGAGCTGCAATCTATTAAGATCTATGCTCCAGAATCAGAAGGCGAACGATCTATAAACGTAATTGGGAATGCAAATATTACTCGTGATATAAAAAACATCACACCAGGTGATATTCTTGCTTCTATTAGCTACTTCTTTAACTTGCTATATAAAGTAGGGGATACAGATGATATTGACCACTTAGGAAATCGTCGTCTGCGTTCTGTAGGAGAGTTACTACAAAACCAATTCCGTATCGGTCTTTCTCGTATGGAACGTGTTGTTCGTGAGAGAATGTCGATTCAAGATACAAATGCAATTACACCACAAGCGTTAATTAACATTCGCCCGGTTATTGCATCTATTAAAGAGTTCTTCGGAAGTTCTCAGTTATCTCAGTTCATGGATCAAACAAACCCATTAGCAGAGTTAACTCACAAACGAAGACTATCTGCATTAGGACCCGGTGGTTTAACGCGTGAGCGCGCAGGCTTTGAAGTACGTGACGTTCACTACTCTCACTATGGTCGTATGTGTCCAATCGAAACACCAGAGGGACCAAACATCGGTTTGATTAACTCATTATCTTCGTTTGCGAAAGTAAATGAGTTTGGTTTCATTGAAACGCCATACCGTCGTGTTGACCCAGAAACTGGTCTTGTAACAGGGCAGGTTGATTATTTAACAGCAGATGAAGAAGATAACTATGTTGTAGCCCAAGCGAATATGAAATTATCTGAAGTAGGGGAATTCCTTGATGAAGATATCGTAGCTCGTTTCCGTGGTGAAAACATTGTCACAAATAAAGAACGCATCGACTACATGGATGTATCTCCAAAACAAGTAGTGTCGGCAGCGACAGCTTGTATTCCGTTCTTAGAAAACGATGACTCTAACCGCGCACTTATGGGAGCGAACATGCAACGTCAGGCGGTTCCGTTAATAAATCCGGAATCTCCGATTGTAGGTACAGGTATGGAGTACGTATCAGCAAAAGACTCAGGTGCTGCAGTAATCTGTAAACAGCCTGGTGTTGTTGAGCGCGTAGAAGCACGTGAAGTTTGGGTACGTCGCTATGTAGACGTTGACGGTCAAACAGTAAAAGGCGACTTAGATCGCTACAAAATGCAAAAATTCATTCGTTCTAACCAAGGAACTTGCTACAACCAACGTCCAATCGTAAGTGTTGGAGACCAAGTTGTAAAAGGTGAAATCCTTGCGGATGGTCCTTCTATGGAACTAGGTGAACTAGCGCTTGGACGTAACGTGCTTGTTGGCTTTATGACATGGGACGGTTATAACTATGAGGATGCGATCATCATGAGTGAGCGCCTTGTAAAAGATGATGTGTACACTTCTATCCATATTGAAGAATATGAATCAGAAGCTCGTGATACGAAGCTTGGACCAGAAGAAATTACACGTGATATCCCGAATGTTGGAGAAGATGCACTTCGTAATCTTGACGAGCGCGGTATTATTCGCGTCGGTGCTGAAGTAAAAGATGGAGATCTACTTGTTGGTAAAGTAACGCCAAAAGGTGTAACAGAATTAACGGCAGAAGAACGTCTATTACATGCAATCTTCGGTGAGAAAGCACGTGAAGTACGTGATACATCACTACGTGTACCACACGGTGGTGGCGGTATTATCTTAGACGTAAAAGTGTTTAACCGTGAAGATGGCGATGAATTGCCACCAGGCGTGAATCAACTTGTACGTGCATATATCGTTCAAAAGCGTAAAATTTCTGAAGGTGACAAAATGGCCGGTCGTCATGGTAACAAAGGTGTTATTTCCCGTATTTTACCGGAAGAAGATATGCCTTACTTACCAGATGGTACGCCAATCGATATCATGTTAAACCCATTAGGGGTACCATCTCGTATGAATATCGGTCAGGTATTAGAGCTTCATCTTGGTATGGCAGCAAGATACCTTGGTATTCACATTGCAACACCGGTATTCGATGGTGCTCGTGAGGAAGATGTATGGGGCACAATTGAAGAAGCTGGTATGGCAAATGACGCGAAAACAATCCTGTATGATGGACGTACTGGTGAGCCATTCGATAACCGTGTATCTGTTGGTGTCATGTATATGATCAAACTTGCGCACATGGTTGACGATAAGCTTCATGCTCGTTCTACTGGACCATACTCACTTGTAACGCAGCAACCTCTTGGAGGTAAAGCTCAGTTCGGTGGACAGCGTTTCGGTGAGATGGAGGTTTGGGCACTTGAAGCTTATGGTGCCGCTTATACTCTTCAAGAAATCTTAACAGTGAAGTCTGATGATGTTATTGGACGTGTTAAGACGTATGAAGCAATTGTTAAAGGTGAAAATGTTCCAGAACCAGGCGTTCCTGAATCATTCAAAGTATTGATTAAAGAACTGCAAAGTTTAGGTATGGACGTTAAAATGATGTCGATCAATGATACAGAAATTGAAATGCGTGATACGGAAGATGATGATCATCAATCAGCAGATAAATTGAATGTTGAAGTTGAGACAACTAAGGAATAATTGGGATAACCTGTAGACTAAAAGGGAGGTAGGCCCCTTGATAGATGTAAATAACTTTGAATATATGAAGATTGGACTTGCTTCACCTGACAAGATTCGTTCTTGGTCATACGGTGAAGTTAAGAAACCAGAAACAATTAACTATCGTACGTTAAAGCCTGAAAAAGATGGCTTGTTCTGTGAGCGTATTTTCGGACCACAAAAGGACTGGGAATGTCATTGCGGAAAATATAAACGTGTACGTTATAAAGGTGTAGTTTGTGATCGATGTGGCGTTGAAGTAACGCGTGCAAAAGTTCGTCGTGAACGTATGGGTCATATCGAATTAGCTGCTCCTGTATCTCATATTTGGTATTTCAAAGGTATCCCGAGCCGCATGGGACTTGTCTTAGACATGTCCCCTCGCGCGCTTGAAGAAGTAATTTATTTCGCTTCTTATGTTGTAACAGAAAGTGGAGATACACCACTTGATAAGAAGCAATTACTTTCTGAAAAAGAATACCGTGCATATCGTGATCGATATGGCAGTACATTCCATGCTGCTATGGGTGCAGAAGCGATTAAAAAATTACTGCAAGACATCGATTTAGATAAAGAAGTAGACTTCTTAAAGGAAGAATTAAAAACAGCACAAGGACAACGCCGTACTCGTGCTATTAAACGTCTAGAAGTATTAGAAGCATTCCGTAACTCTGGAAATCACCCATCTTGGATGATCTTAGAGGTTCTTCCAGTTATCCCACCAGAACTACGCCCGATGGTACAGTTAGATGGTGGACGTTTTGCTACTTCTGACTTAAACGACTTATATCGTCGTGTAATTAACCGTAACAACCGTTTAAAACGTCTATTGGACTTAGGTGCACCAAGCATCATCGTTCAAAACGAAAAACGCATGTTACAAGAAGCTGTAGACGCATTAATCGATAATGGTCGCCGCGGCCGTCCAGTTACTGGACCAGGTAACCGTCCATTAAAATCACTATCTCACATGCTTAAAGGTAAACAAGGACGTTTCCGTCAAAACTTATTAGGTAAACGTGTTGACTACTCTGGCCGTTCTGTAATCGTTGTAGGACCGAACTTAAAGATGTACCAATGTGGATTGCCGAAAGAAATGGCACTTGAATTGTTTAAACCTTTCGTTATGAAAGAGTTAGTTGGAAAAGGATTAGCACACAACATTAAGAGTGCTAAACGTAAAATCGAGCGTGTACACCCTGAAGTTTGGGACGTTTTAGAATCTGTGATCAAAGAGCATCCAGTACTTCTAAACCGCGCACCAACACTTCACCGTCTTGGTATCCAGGCGTTTGAACCTACACTAGTAGAAGGTCGTGCAATCCGTCTTCACCCACTTGTATGTACTGCATACAACGCGGACTTTGACGGTGACCAAATGGCGGTTCACGTTCCGTTATCATCAGAGGCACAAGCAGAAGCTCGTATTCTTATGTTAGCGGCACAAAACATCTTGAATCCAAAAGACGGAAAACCAGTTGTTACTCCATCTCAGGATATGGTATTAGGTAACTATTACTTAACACTTGAGCGCGAGGGTGCAATCGGTGAAGGTATGGTCTTCAAAGATGCAAACGAAGCAATACTTGCATACCAAAATGGATATGTACATCTGCACACACGTGTTGCAGTTGCTGCGAGTTCGGTAAATAATGTAACGTTTACTGAAGAGCAAAAGAGTAAGCTTCTATTAACAACAGTTGGTAAATTAATATTTAACGAAATCTTACCAGAGTCGTTCCCTTATATTAATGAACCAACAAACTCAAACCTTGAAAAAGAAACACCAGCGGAATATTTCGTTGAAAAAGGTGCGAACATTAAAGAAATTATTGCTAGTCGCGAAGAAGTGGCGCCATTTAGCAAGAAAATCCTTGGTAATATTATTGCGGAAGTATTCAAACGTTTCCAAATTACGGAAACATCTCGCATGCTTGACCGTATGAAAAACTTAGGATTTAAATACTCTACAAAAGCTGGTATTACAGTTGGGGTATCAGACATTCTTGTATTAGGCGAAAAAAATGAAATTCTCCATGAAGCACAAGCAAAAGTAGATAATGTAATTAAACAATTCCGTCGCGGTTTAATCACGGAAGAAGAACGTTACGATCGCGTTATCTCTATTTGGAGTAATGCAAAAGATGTTATCCAAGGAAAACTGATGAAATCCTTGAATAAACGCAACCCAATCTTCATGATGAGTGATTCCGGTGCCCGTGGTAACGCATCGAACTTTACTCAGCTTGCTGGTATGCGTGGTCTGATGGCCAATCCATCTGGTCGTATCATTGAGCTTCCGATCAAATCAAGTTTCCGTGAAGGTTTAACAGTGCTTGAGTACTTCATCTCTACGCATGGTGCGCGTAAAGGTCTTGCCGATACAGCACTTAAAACTGCCGATTCTGGTTACTTAACACGTCGTCTTGTAGACGTTGCACAAGATGTAATTGTTCGTCAAGATGATTGTGGAACAGATCGTGGTTTACTAATTGGTGCGATTAAAGAGGGTAATGAAGTTATTGAGTCACTATATGATCGTCTTGTTGGACGTTTTGCGAGAAAAACTGTAAAACATCCTGAAACAGGTGAAGTATTAATTACTGAAAATCAATTAATTACTGAAGATATTGCTCATATCGTTGAAAAGTCGGGTGTTGAAACTGTAAATATTCGTTCAGCGTTTACGTGTAATACTCGCCATGGTGTATGTAAGAAGTGTTACGGTCGCAACTTAGCAACTGGTACAGACGTAGAAGTAGGAGAGGCGGTAGGTATTATCGCAGCTCAATCTATCGGTGAGCCAGGTACACAGTTAACGATGCGTACGTTCCATACAGGTGGGGTTGCCGGAGATGATATCACACAAGGTTTACCTCGTATCCAAGAGATCTTCGAAGCTCGTAATCCGAAAGGTCAGGCAGTTATCAGTGAAATCGACGGTGTTATCGCAGCGATCAACGATGTTAAAGATCGCCAAGAAGTAGTTGTACAGGGTGAAGTTGAAGCTCGTACGTATGCTATTCCTTACGGTGCTCGTCTGAAAGTAACTCTAGGACAGCCAATTAGCCACGGTAAAGAGTTAACAGAAGGTTCTATTGATCCGAAGGAATTACTAAAAGTAACGGATATTACAGCAGTTCAAGAATACTTATTACGTGAAGTTCAAAAAGTATACCGTATGCAAGGGGTAGAAATTGGTGACAAACACGTAGAAGTAATGGTACGTCAAATGCTACGTAAAGTTCGTGTAAGTGATGCGGGTGAAACAGATGTATTACCAGGAACATTACTAGACATCCATCAGTTTACTGATGCGAATGCGAAGGTGTTACTGAAAGGTAAACAACCAGCAACAGCTAGACCGGTTCTACTTGGTATTACTAAAGCTTCACTTGAAACTGATTCGTTCTTATCTGCAGCATCGTTCCAAGAAACAACTCGTGTTCTAACAGATGCAGCAATTAAGGGTAAACGCGATGAGCTTCTAGGATTGAAAGAGAATGTTATTATCGGTAAGCTTGTTCCTGCTGGAACAGGTATGAATCGTTATCGCCAAGTGGATCTTGTAAAAACAACACAAGATAACATGAATGTAGAAAACGATGAAGTTTATGTGGAACAGTAAAATTTTCCGTCGTAAATTTTGTATAAAAACAGCTAATCCTAGTTGACATTGTATGAGACAAAATGTTACTATAATCAAGGTTGCTCCTGAACGATGCTTTGGAGGATATTTATATGTCTTATCAAAAAGTGTCAAATGCTGAAAATGTAGTCGTTGGTCATAAACGAACATTGGAAGCAATCAAAAATGGTATAGTTAAAGAAGTTGTTATTGCGGAAGATGCTGATGTGCGGTTAACCCATGTTATCATTCGTACTGCCTTGCAACATAACATACCCATAACCAAAGTTGAATCAGTTCGTAAGCTTGGAAAAGTTTCGGGGATTCAAGTGGGAGCTTCAGCAATAGGAATAATAAGTTAAAACTGTTTTTGTGAGGAGAGAGCATTTGCTCTTCCTTGCAAAAACTTTGTTTTCAACTAATAATGAACCACCTGGATATGTGGTCATACAAACATGCGAAGGGAGGATAAACAAATGCCTACTATTAACCAATTAGTGAGAAATGGTCGTACTGATAAAGTATGGAAGTCTAAATCACCTGCGTTAAACAAAGGTTTTAATTCTTTAAAGAAAAAATCAACTGATATCTCTGCACCTCAAAAACGTGGTGTGTGTACTCGTGTTGGTACAATGACTCCGAAGAAACCTAACTCAGCGTTACGTAAATACGCTCGTGTACGTTTAACAAATGGTATTGAAGTTACAGCTTACATCCCAGGTATCGGTCATAACCTACAAGAGCATAGCGTAGTATTAATTCGCGGTGGTCGAGTAAAGGATTTACCAGGGGTACGTTACCACATCGTTCGTGGTGCGCTTGATACAGCTGGTGTTGACAAACGTATGCAAGGACGTTCTAAATATGGTACTAAGCGACCAAAACCTGCTAAAAAATAATAAACTTATAATGAAAGGAGGAACTCAATATGCCTCGTAAAGGACCTGTTGCGAAACGTGACGTGTTACCAGATCCAATGTACAATTCTAAGCTTGTAACACGCCTAATCAACAAAATGATGGTTGACGGTAAAAAAGGTAAATCTCAAACAATTCTTTATAACGCTTTCGATATCGTTCGTGAACGTTCAGATAAAGAACCAATGGAAGTATTCGAGCAAGCTCTTAAGAACATCATGCCTGTTCTTGAAGTACGCGCTCGTCGTGTTGGTGGTGCTAACTACCAAGTTCCGGTTGAGGTTCGTCCAGAACGCCGTACAACTTTAGGTCTTCGCTGGTTAGTAAACTATGCTCGTCTTCGTGGTGAAAAAACTATGGAAGAGCGTCTAGCTTACGAAATCTTAGATGCATCTAACAACGCTGGTGCAGCTGTTAAGAAACGTGAAGACACTCATAAAATGGCAGAAGCTAACAAAGCATTTGCTCATTACCGTTGGTAGGATTCAACGTAAAATAAAAGTAAGCATAAACCGCTTTATTTGTCGCTTATGGAAGTGTGGAGAGGGAGAATGCCTCTCCCTTTCGTTGGGCGCTCGTTTTACATAATGAGGGTACTGGACACTGGCATATGTAACAATATAAAGTGGCTTTTTTGCTACTTAAAATAAAATAATCCAATCCATATATGGAAGGAGCAAGACACCAAATGACTAGAGAGTTCTCTTTAGGAAACACTCGTAATATTGGTATCATGGCTCACATCGATGCTGGTAAAACAACAGCAACTGAGCGTATTCTGTATTACACAGGACGTATTCATAAAATCGGTGAAACTCATGAAGGTGCATCTCAGATGGACTGGATGGAGCAAGAGCAAGAACGTGGTATCACAATTACTTCTGCTGCAACTACAGCACAATGGAAAGGTCACCGTGTAAATATCATTGACACTCCAGGACACGTAGATTTCACAGTAGAAGTAGAACGTTCTTTACGCGTACTTGATGGTGCAGTAGCAGTACTTGATGCACAATCTGGTGTAGAACCACAAACAGAAACTGTTTGGCGTCAGGCTACTACTTATGGTGTACCTCGTATCGTATTCGTTAACAAAATGGATAAGATTGGTGCAGATTTCTTATACTCTGTAGGAACAATCCACGATCGTTTACAAGCAAACGCACATCCAATTCAGTTACCAATCGGTGCTGAAGACGAGTTCAATGGTATCATTGACCTTGTTGAAGAGTGTGCTTACATGTACAGTAACGATTTAGGAACAGACATCGAGCGTGTTGAAATTCCTGAAGAGCACAAAGAATTAGCTGAAGAATACCGTGGAAAACTTATTGAAGCGGTAGCTGAGCTTGATGAAGAAATGATGATGAAGTACCTAGAAGGTGAAGAAATCACTGTAGAAGAGCTTAAAGCTGGTATCCGTAAGGCTACAACTTCTGTTGAATTCTTCCCAGTAATCTGTGGTTCTGCATTCAAAAATAAAGGTGTTCAAATTCTGTTAGACGCAGTTATTGACTACCTACCATCTCCATTAGATGTACCTGCTATTAAAGGTACTCTTCCGGATACAGAAGAAGCTATCGAGCGTAAGTCTAGCGATGAAGAACCATTCGCAGCTCTAGCATTCAAAATCATGACTGACCCTTATGTTGGTAAATTAACGTTCTTCCGTGTGTACTCTGGTGTGTTAAATGCTGGATCATACGTGAGAAATTCAACTAAAGGTAAGCGTGAGCGTGTAGGTCGTATCCTACAAATGCACGCTAACAGCCGTGAAGAGATTTCAACAGTTTACGCTGGTGATATCGCTGCTGCTGTAGGTTTAAAAGATACTACTACTGGTGATACTCTTTGTGACGAGAAGAGCCTTGTTATCCTTGAGTCTATGGAATTCCCAGAGCCAGTTATCTCTGTAGCTATCGAACCGAAATCTAAAGCTGACCAAGATAAAATGGGTACAGCATTATCTAAGCTTTCTGAAGAAGATCCAACATTCCGTGCTCACACTGACCAAGAAACTGGCCAAACAATCATCGCTGGTATGGGTGAACTTCACCTTGATATCATCGTTGACCGTATGCGCCGTGAATTCAAAGTGGAAGCAAACGTTGGTGCTCCTCAGGTAGCATATCGTGAGACTTTCCGCGCTGCTGCGAAAGTTGAAGGTAAGTTCGCTCGTCAATCTGGTGGTCGTGGACAATTCGGTCACGTTTGGATTGAGTTTGAACCTAATGAAGAAGGTAAAGGATTCGAATTCCAAAACAAGGTTGTCGGCGGTGTAGTTCCACGTGAATACATCCCAGCTGTTGGAGCGGGTCTTGAAGACTCACTTAAAAATGGTGTACTAGCTGGTTATCCACTAGTTGACATTAAAGCTGCGTTAGTTGACGGATCTTACCATGATGTTGACTCCTCTGAGATGGCGTTCAAAATCGCTGCATCTATGGCGCTTAAAGCTGCGGTTTCTAAATGTAGCCCAGTAATTCTTGAGCCAATGATGAAAGTTGAAGTTGTAATTCCTGAAGAGTACATGGGTGACATTATGGGTGACGTAACATCTCGTCGTGGCCGTGTAGAAGGTATGGAAGCTCGCGGTAACGCACAAGTTGTTCGCGCTATGGTTCCACTTTCTGAAATGTTCGGTTATGCAACGGCATTACGTTCTAACACTCAAGGACGCGGAACATTCTCAATGACATTTGATCATTATGAAGAAGTACCGAAGTCTGTTTCAGAAGAAATTATTAAAAAAAATAAAGGTGAATAATTGATTTTTATCGATTGTTCAAGTATAACTACTTATGTAAGCTTAGAAAGTGAGGCTTATGTCTCGCTTTCTAGTCTAAATATAAAATAACCTATATAAACTAAGGAGGAATTTAGAATGGCTAAAGCTAAATTCGAACGTTCTAAACCCCATGTTAACATCGGTACAATCGGCCACGTTGACCATGGTAAAACTACATTAACTGCTGCGATCACTACAGTTCTTGCAAAAGCTGGTGGTGCTGAAGCACGCGGATACGATCAAATCGACGCTGCTCCAGAAGAAAGAGAGCGCGGAATCACAATCTCAACTGCACACGTTGAGTACGAAACTGAAACTCGTCACTATGCACACGTTGACTGCCCAGGTCATGCTGACTATGTTAAAAACATGATCACTGGTGCTGCTCAAATGGACGGCGGTATCTTAGTAGTATCTGCTGCTGATGGCCCAATGCCTCAAACACGTGAGCACATCCTTCTTTCTCGTCAAGTAGGTGTTCCTTACATCGTTGTATTCTTAAACAAATGCGACATGGTAGACGACGAAGAATTATTAGAATTAGTTGAAATGGAAGTTCGCGACCTATTATCTGAATACGGATTCCCAGGCGACGATATTCCTGTAATTAAAGGTTCTGCTCTTAAAGCTCTTCAAGGAGAAGCTGAGTGGGAAGAAAAAATCATCGAATTAATGGCTGAAGTTGATGCTTACATCCCAACTCCAGAACGTGAAACTGACAAACCATTCTTAATGCCTATCGAGGATGTATTCTCTATCACAGGTCGTGGTACAGTTGCAACTGGTCGTGTTGAGCGTGGAATCGTTAAAGTTGGTGACGTAGTAGAAATCATCGGTCTTGCTGAAGAGAATGCTACTACAACTGTAACTGGTGTAGAAATGTTCCGTAAGCTTCTTGACCAAGCTCAAGCTGGAGACAACATCGGTGCTCTACTTCGTGGGGTTGCTCGTGAAGACATCCAACGTGGACAAGTTCTTGCTAAAACTGGCTCTGTAAAAGCACACGCTAAATTCAAAGCTGAAGTTTTCGTATTATCTAAAGAAGAAGGTGGACGTCATACTCCATTCTTCGCTAACTACCGTCCACAGTTCTACTTCCGTACAACTGACGTAACTGGTATCATCCAATTACCAGAAGGTACTGAAATGGTAATGCCTGGTGACAACATCGAAATGACTATCGAACTTATCGCTCCAATCGCTATCGAAGAGGGAACTAAATTCTCTATTCGTGAAGGTGGACGTACAGTAGGTTACGGTGTAGTTGCTACAATCGTTGCTGAGTAGTCTTTAATTAGATTATTAAAAACTCAAGGGATTCTCCCTTGAGTTTTTTTATTGCTTATTACTATAGAAGAAAGAGATGCATTTTCTATTTTTGGATGAGTTTCTTCTATAGTATATAAAACGAAAGTAACACCCAAAAACTGTAAGTTAAATAAGAGTAGATGAAAACTTGATATTCTTTAAAGTGCCATGTATAATAGCAAAAGTAGAGAAAAGCAGATGCAAACAAAAAGATGCTTGCATCTAGACGAATAACATTGTATAATAGACAATGTTGGTCTTTGACTGCGATGAAGTGGAAGGTTGCTGACACACCCGGCCGCTTTGCCATGGCATGGTGTGGGGAAATTTCCATGGAGAAGGTCTATTTTAGAAATAGGCGAACGAAGGAGGGAAAATAATGGCAAAAGAAAAAATTCGTATCCGTTTAAAAGCTTATGATCACCGTATTCTTGATCAATCAGCTGAGAAAATTGTAGAAACAGCTAAGCGTTCTGGGGCAACAGTTTCTGGTCCGATCCCATTACCAACTGAGAAGACTATTTACACAATTCTTCGTGCTGTTCATAAGTACAAAGATTCTCGTGAACAATTCGAAATGCGCACGCACAAACGTCTAATCGACATCGTGAGTCCTACTCCGCAAACAGTAGATTCATTAATGCGTTTAGACTTACCATCTGGTGTAGATATCGAAATCAAATTATAAATTATATAACTTAAAAATGTAGGAGGTGTAACTCATGACCAAAGGAATCTTAGGAAGAAAGATCGGTATGACTCAAGTATTTGCTGAGAACGGTGAGTTAATCCCAGTAACGGTAATCGCTGCTAATCCAAACGTTGTTCTTCAAAAGAAAACAACTGAAACTGATGGCTACAACGCAATTCAGTTAGGATTTGAAGATAAACGTGAAAAGTTAACTAACAAACCTGAACAAGGCCACACTGCTAAAGCATCTACAACTCCTAAGCGCTTCATTCGCGAAATCCGCGATGCAGACGTGGACGGATTAGAGGTTGGTCAAGAGGTAAAAGTTGAAGTTTTCGCTGCAGGTGAAATCGTTGACGTAACAGGAATTTCTAAAGGTAAAGGTTTCCAAGGTGTTATTAAACGCCACGGACAATCTCGCGGACCTATGTCTCATGGTTCTCGCTATCACCGTCGTCCAGGTTCAATGGGGCCAGTTGCTCCGAACCGTGTATTCAAAGGCAAAAAACTTGCTGGACGTATGGGTGGAGACCAAGTTACTATCCAAAACTTAGAAATCGTTCAAGTTGACACTGAGCGCAACTTATTACTAGTAAAAGGTAACGTTCCAGGTGCTAAGAAATCTCTTGTAGTTGTTCAAGGCGCTGTGAAGGTTAGCAAATAATTCACAATAGGAAGGAGGAATTCCAATGCCAAAAGTTACTGTATATAACCAAACTGGTTCACAGGTTGGTGAAATCGAATTAGCTGAAGCTATTTTCGGTATCGAACCAAATGAAGCTGTACTATTTGAAGCTGTAATGATGCAACGTGCATCTTTACGTCAAGGTACACATAAAGTAAAAACTCGCTCTGAAGTTCGTGGTGGTGGTCGTAAACCATGGCGTCAAAAAGGAACTGGACGTGCTCGTCAAGGTTCTATCCGCTCTCCTCAATGGCGTGGTGGTGGTACGGTATTCGGACCTACACCAAGAAGCTATGCGTACAAACTTCCTAAGAAAGTTCGTCGTTTAGCAATCAAATCTGCATTAGCTACTAAAGTAGTAGAGAACAACATTGTAGTTCTTGAAGACCTAGTGTTAAATGCACCAAAAACAAAAGACATGGTAGCAGTACTTAAAGGATTAACTGTTGAGAAGAAAGCTCTTATCGTAACTGCTGATGCAAACGAATCTGTAGAGTTATCTGCTCGCAATATCCCAGGAGTAACAGTAATCACTGCTGATGGCGTAAATGTGCTAGATGTGCTTCATCATGATAAGCTAATCATGACAAAAGCGGCAGTGGAAAAAGTAGAGGAGGTGCTTGCATAATGAGAGATCCTCGTGATATCATTAAGCGCCCAGTTATCACTGAACGTTCTATGGAAATGATGGCTGAAAAAAAATACACGTTCGACGTGGACGTTAAATCTAATAAAACAGAAGTTAAAGACGCGATAGAAGCGATCTTTGGTGTTAATGTAGACAAAGTAAATATCATGAACTACAAGCCGAAAGCAAAACGCGTTGGTCGTCACGCTGGTTTTACTAGCCGTCGTCGTAAAGCAATCGTTAAGCTAACTGCTGACAGCAAAGAAATCGAAATCTTCCAAGGCGTTTAATTCTTACTAAAGAAGGAGGGAAATTGAGATGGGAATTAAAAAGTATAATCCAACTACTAACGGTCGTCGTAACATGACTACGAATGATTTCGCTGAAATCACGACCGACAGACCGGAAAAGTCTTTACTTGCTCCTTTAAGCAAACAGGCTGGTCGTAATAACCAAGGTAAAATTACTGTACGTCATCAAGGTGGCGGACATAAGCGTCAATACCGTATCATCGACTTTAAGCGTAACAAAGATGGAATTCCAGGACGCGTTGCTACGATCGAATATGATCCAAACCGCTCTGCGAATATCGCATTAATTAATTACGTTGACGGTGAAAAACGTTACATTCTTGCTCCTAAAACTTTAGAAGTAGGTATGGAAATTATGTCTGGCCCTGAAGCTGACATTAAAATCGGTAACGCATTACCATTAATCAACATTCCAGTAGGTACTGTTGTTCATAACATCGAGCTTAAGCCTGGTCGTGGCGGACAATTAGTTCGTTCTGCTGGTACATCTGCTCAAGTACTTGGTAAAGAAGGAAAATACGTACTTGTACGTTTAACTTCTGGTGAAGTACGTTTAGTATTATCTGCTTGTCGCGCTTCAATCGGTCAAGTTGGTAACGAACAACACGAACTTATCAAAATCGGTAAAGCAGGTCGCTCTCGCTGGTTAGGTAAGCGCCCAACAGTTCGTGGTTCTGTAATGAACCCGGTTGATCATCCACACGGTGGTGGTGAAGGTCGCTCTCCAATCGGACGTAAGTCTCCAATGTCTCCATGGGGTAAACCAACTCTTGGATTCAAGACTCGTAAGAAAAACAAAGCGTCTGATAAATTTATCGTTCGTCGTCGTAAAAAATAATGGGATTGTAGTACGGTTCGCTTCAAGAACCGTACGCCAATCACGAAGGGAGGCACCAAAATGGCTCGTAGCTTAAAAAAAGGACCATTTGTCGATGATCACTTAATGAACAAAATGGAAAAATTAGTTGCATCTGAGCAAAAACAAGTTGTTAAAACTTGGTCTCGCCGTTCAACAATCTTCCCTCAGTTCATCGGACATACAATTGCTGTATATGATGGTCGTAAACACGTACCTGTGTACATCACTGAGGATATGGTTGGCCATAAGTTAGGTGAATTCGCACCAACTCGTACGTATAAAGGTCACCTTGCTGACGATAAGAAAACTAGAAGATAATGAGAGGAGGCACTTCAATGCAAGCTAAAGCAGTAGTGAGAACAGTTCGTATTGCTCCTCGTAAGGTTCGTTTAGTAGTAGACTTAATCCGAGGTAAGCAAGTGGGTGAAGCGATTGCTATCCTTAACCACACACCAAAAACTGCTTCTCCAGTTGTAGAAAAAGTTTTAAAATCTGCAATCGCAAATGCAGAGCACAATTATGAGATGGATATTAACAACCTAGTTGTTGAAAAAGTCTTCGTTGACGAAGGTCCAACGTTGAAACGTTTCCGTCCACGTGCAATGGGTCGTGCAAGCCAAATTAACAAACGCACAAGCCACATCACAGTTGTGGTATCAGAAAAGAAGGAGGGATAATCGATGGGTCAGAAGGTTAATCCAATTGGTCTTCGTGTCGGTATTATCCGCGACTGGGAATCTCGTTGGTTCGCTGAGAAAGATTATGCTACGTTATTACATGAAGACATCAAAATCCGTGAGTACATTGCTGTACGCTTAAAAGATTCTGCTGTTGCTAAAGTAGAAATCGAACGTGCAGCAAATCGTGTAAATGTTACAATTCACACTGCGAAACCTGGTATGGTAATTGGTAAAGGTGGTACTGAAGTTGAAGCGCTTCGTAAAGCTCTTAACCAATTAACAGGCAAGCGTGTACACATCAACATTTTAGAAGTTAAGAGAGCTGATCTTAACGCTAAATTAGTAGGCGAAAACATCGCTCGTCAATTAGAAAACCGTGTATCATTCCGTCGTGCACAAAAGCAAGTTATTCAACGTGCTATGCGTGCAGGAGCAAAAGGTATTAAAACACAGGTTTCTGGTCGTCTTGGCGGAGCTGATATCGCTCGTGCAGAATCTTACAGTGAAGGAACTGTTCCACTTCATACACTTCGCGCTGATATTGACTATGCAGCAGTTGAAGCTGATACAACATACGGTAAATTAGGCGTAAAAGTATGGATCTACCGTGGAGAAGTCCTTCCTACAAAAAAGAAAGCTTCTGAGGAAGGAGGAAAATAATATGTTAATGCCTAAACGCGTAAAATATCGTAGAGAGCATCGTGGTAAAATGCGTGGTCGTGCAAAAGGTGGAACTGAAATCGCTTTTGGTGAATTCGGTTTACAAGCACTAGCTGCTTCATGGATTACAAACCGTCAAATCGAAGCTGCTCGTCGTGCAATGACTCGTCAAATGAAACGTGGCGGTAAAGTATGGATTAAAATTTTCCCTTCTAAACCTTACACTGCAAAACCTTTAGAAGTACGTATGGGTTCCGGTAAAGGGGCACCAGAAGGCTGGGTAGCAGTAGTAAAACCTGGGAAAATTATGTTTGAAATTGCGGGTGTATCTGAAGAGGTAGCACGTGAAGCATTACGTCTTGCAGCTCACAAATTACCAATTAAATGTAAATTCGTAAAACGTGAAGTAAATGGTGGTGAATCTAATGAAAACTAATGATATTCGTGAATTAACCACTGCCGAAATCGAAACAAAAGTTAAAGCTTTAAAGGAAGAGTTGTTTAATCTTCGCTTCCAACTTGCTACAGGACAATTAGAGAATCCGACTCGCATCCGTGAAGTACGTAAAGCGATTGCTCGTATGAAAACTGTAGTTTGTGAAAGAGAGATCGGAATTAATCGATAAATTGAGGGGAGGTTTGCATAGTGAGCGAACGTAACCAACGCAAAGTTTATACTGGTCGTGTTGTTTCTGACAAAATGGACAAAACGATTACAGTTTTAGTTGAAACTTACAAAACTCATTCCTTGTACGGAAAACGTGTTAAGTATTCTAAAAAGTATAAAGCCCATGATGAGCAAAACCAAGCGAAACTTGGCGATATCGTTAAAATCATGGAAACTCGCCCGCTTTCTGCTACTAAGCGTTTCCGTTTAGTTGAAATCGTTGAAGAAGCGGTTGTTATCTAAATAGACGAATCGGAATTTTTAGTCCGAAGGGAGGTTTCATAACATGATCCAACAAGAATCTCGTTTGAAAGTTGCTGACAACTCTGGTGCCCGCGAACTTTTAACAATTAAAGTATTAGGCGGCTCTGGTCGTAAATATGCTTATATTGGTGATATTATCGTTGCTACGGTAAAACAAGCAACACCAGGTGGCGTTGTTAAAAAAGGTGACGTTGTTAAGGCAGTAGTGGTACGTACGAAGAGCGGAGCTCGTCGTCCGGACGGTTCTTACATTAAATTTGATGAAAACGCAGCGGTTATCATCAAAGACGATAAGAGCCCACGTGGTACTCGTATCTTCGGACCAGTAGCTCGTGAATTACGTGATAGCAACTTCATGAAGATCGTTTCTTTAGCTCCAGAAGTTCTATAATTTAAGGTATTGCCTTGCTAAGGAGGTGCAGAATTAAGATGCATGTAAAAAAAGGTGATAAAGTTCAGGTAATCACTGGTAAAGACAAAGGAAAACAAGGTGTTATCCTTGTGGCTTTCCCAAAGCAAAACCGTGTTATCGTTGAGGGTGTTAATATCGTTAAAAAACACTCTAAGCCATCTCAATTAAATCCACAAGGTGGAATTATTACGAAAGAAGCACCTATTCACGTTTCTAATGTTATGGTATTAGATCCGAAAACAGGCGAACCTACTCGCGTAGGCTTCAAAGTAGAAGATGGTAAAAAAGTGCGTATTGCAAAAAAATCTGGTGAATTATTAGATAAATAATTTTCTTAAGAAAGGAGGTCACTTCATTGAATCGCCTTAAAGAGAAGTTCCAAAAGGAAATTACTCCTGCTCTAATGAGCAAGTTTAACTATAAATCTGTGATGGAAGTACCGAAAATCGAAAAGATCGTAATCAACACTGGTGTTGGTGACGCGGTATCTAACTCAAAAGCTTTAGACAATGCAGTAGAAGAATTAACTCAAATCGCAGGTCAAAAACCTGTTGTAACTCGCGCTAAAAAATCAATCGCTGGTTTCCGTCTTCGTGAAGGTATGCCAATCGGTGCGAAAGTAACTTTACGCGGTCAGCAAATGTATGAGTTCTTCGATAAATTAGTATCAGTTTCTTTACCACGTGTACGTGATTTCCGTGGTGTTTCTAAGAAATCATTTGATGGTCGTGGGAACTACACATTAGGTGTTAAAGAGCAACTAATTTTTCCTGAGATTGATTATGATAAAGTAAGTAAAGTCCGAGGTATGGACATCGTAATCGTTACTACAGCGAAAACTGATGAAGAAGCTCGTGAACTTTTAACACAATTCGGTATGCCATTCCAAAAATAATGGAAGCCAACGCTAAGTAGAGGAGGCGAAAACGTGGCTAAAAAATCTATGATCGCGAAACAAAAGCGTACTCCTAAGTTTAAAGTACAAGAGTATACACGTTGCGAACGCTGCGGTCGTCCGCATTCTGTATACCGCAAATTTAAGCTTTGTCGTATTTGTTTCCGTGAACTTGCATATAAAGGTCAAATTCCTGGTGTTAAAAAAGCTAGTTGGTAAAACCCACAAATGGGAAGGAGGTAAAACACATGGTGATGACAGATCCAATTGCAGACATGCTTACTCGCATCCGTAATGCGAACATGGTACGTCATGAGAAATTAGAGGTTCCTGCTTCTAAAATCAAAAAAGAGATCGCTGATCTTTTAAAACGTGAAGGTTTCATTCGTGATGTAGAATACATCGGGGATAACAAACAAGGTATCCTTCGTATTTTCCTGAAATATGGTGCAAACAATGAACGTGTAATCACTGGATTAAAACGTATCAGTAAACCTGGCTTACGCGTTTACGCAAAAGCTGATGAAGTACCTCGTGTACTTAACGGATTAGGTATCGCTCTTGTTTCTACATCTAAGGGAGTAATGACAGACAAAGACGCTCGTCAATTACAAACTGGTGGAGAAGTAGTAGCATACGTTTGGTAATATATATTTAAAACGAACGGAGGTGTGACCACATGTCTCGTATTGGTAAAAAGATTCTTGAAATCCCTGCAGGTGTTACTATTACAGTTGCAGAAGACAATACTGTAACAGTAAAAGGCCCTAAAGGTGAATTAACTCGTACTTTCAAAACTAATATGTCTATCAAAATTGAAGAAAATACACTAACAGTTGAGCGTCCATCTGATCAGAAGGAACACCGTGCATTACACGGTACAACTCGTGCTTTAATCGGAAACATGGTTGAAGGTGTAACTACAGGTTTTGCACGCGGACTTGAATTAGTCGGTGTTGGTTACCGTGCTCAAAAACAAGGTGATAAACTTGTTTTAAGCGTAGGTTATTCTCATCCAGTAGAAATGACTCCAGAAGCAGGACTTGAAGTTGAAGTACCTGTACCAACTAAAATCGTAATTAAAGGTATCGACAAGCAACGTGTTGGCGAATTTGCTGCTAACATCCGTGCTGTACGTGCTCCTGAACCATATAAAGGTAAAGGTATTCGTTACGAAGGCGAAGTTGTTCGTCGTAAAGAAGGTAAAACTGCTAAGTAAACCCGTTAGGTGAAAGAAAGGAGTGACAAGAATGATCACTAAAGCTGCTAAAAATGCGACTCGTAAGAAAAGACATGCACGTGTACGTGCTAAACTTACTGGTACTGCAGAACGTCCACGTTTAAACGTGTACCGTTCTAACCAACATATTTACGCTCAAGTTATTGATGATGTAAATGGTGTAACATTAGTAAGTGCATCTACTCTTGATAAAGACCTTGCTCTTAACGGTACTAGCAATACTGAAGCTGCTACGAAAGTTGGAGAATCAGTTGCTAAGCGTGCTGTAGAGAAAGGCGTTAAAGAAGTAGTATTTGATCGCGGTGGTTACTTATACCATGGCCGTGTTAAAGCTCTAGCTGAAGCTGCTCGTGAGGCTGGATTACAATTTTAATGGTCAAAGGAGGGAAAATTGATGCAACGCATTGACCCAAGTAAATTAGAACTTGAAGAACGTGTAGTTACGATAAATCGTGTCGCGAAAGTTGTTAAGGGTGGTCGTCGTTTCCGCTTTGCTGCACTAGTTGTAGTTGGCGATAAAAACGGTCATGTTGGATTCGGTACTGGTAAAGCACAAGAGGTACCAGACGCAATCCGTAAAGCTATCGAAGACGCTAAGAAAAACCTAATCGCAGTACCATTAGTTGGTACAACAATTCCACATACAATCAACGGTCATTTTGGAGCTGGTGAAGTATTCTTAAAACCTGCTGCTGAAGGTACTGGTGTTATTGCTGGTGGACCTGTTCGTGCGGTACTAGAATTAGCTGGTGTACAAGATATTCTTTCGAAATCTCTTGGTACTAACACACCAATCAACATGATTCGCGCTACTGTGAACGGATTAAGCGAACTTAAGCGCGCTGAAGATGTTGCAAAATTACGCGGTAAATCTGTAGAAGAGCTACTAGGTTAAGGAGGGAAAACAAATGGCGAAAAAGTTAGAAATTACCCTCACTCGTAGTGTAATTGGTCGTCCACAAGATCAACGTGCGACGGTAGAAGCTTTAGGTCTTAAAAAGTTGAATTCAACTGTAGTTAAGGAAGAAACTCCTGCTATTCTTGGTATGATCAACAAAGTTTCTCACCTTATAACTGTAAAAGAAGCTTAAGGATAACTCATTAATATAAGGAGGTGCCTGGGAATGAAACTTCATGAATTAAAACCTGCAGAAGGTTCTCGTAAAGTACGTAACCGTGTGGGCCGTGGTATCGGTTCTGGTAACGGTAAAACTGCTGGTAGAGGTCATAAAGGACAAAACGCACGTTCTGGCGGCGGTGTTCGTCTTGGCTTCGAAGGTGGTCAAACTCCACTATTCCGTCGTTTACCAAAACGCGGCTTCACAAACATTAACCGTAAAGAGTTTACTATTGTAAACTTATCAACGTTAAATCGTTTTGAAGATGGTACAGAAGTAACACCTGAATTATTGCTGGAAACTGGCGTTATCAGCAAGTTAAACGACGGTGTTAAAATTCTTGCAAGCGGAGCAGTAGAGAAAAAATTAACTGTTAAAGCGCACAAGTTCTCTTCAAGTGCTAAAGAAGCAATTGAAGCAGCTGGCGGATCAGTTGAGGTGATCTAATGTTTCGTACAATCTCCAACTTTATGCGCGTTGCTGAGATAAGACGTAAAATATTATTCACTTTAGCGATGTTAGTCGTATTCAGGATTGGCACGTTTATCCCAGTGCCATTTACAAATGGAGACGTACTGAAAGCACAAGATCAATTAAATGCCTTAGGTATCCTAAATACATTTGGCGGTGGCGCCTTGAAGAACTTCTCCATCTTCGCGATGGGAATCATGCCGTATATTACAGCATCCATCATCGTGCAATTATTGCAGATGGATGTTGTTCCTAAATTTTCGGAATGGTCGAAGCAAGGCGAAATGGGCCGTCGTAAACTAACGCAATTCACGCGTTACTTTACAATTGTTCTTGCGTTTATTCAGGGGTTTGGTATGTCAATCGGTTTTAACGGTATGGTAGGTGGGCAATTAATTTTGAATCCAGGTTGGAGCACTTATTTATACATTGCTACGGTACTGACTGCTGGTACTGCATTTTTAATGTGGTTAGGTGAGCAGATTACATCTAAAGGTGTAGGTAATGGTATTTCCATCCTTATCTTTGGTGGTATTGCCGCGGCGATCCCAAGTGTTATATCTCAAGTGTATCAACAACAGTTTCAAAATATCGGAGATCAATTGTTCATGAGTATCGTTAAAGTTGCATTGATTTTACTAGCTGTGCTAGCAGTTATTGTTGGTGTTATTTTCATTCAACAGGCTGTTAGAAAGATCCCAATTCAATACGCGAAGCGTGTAACAGGAGGGAATGGGAATCATGCTGGAGCACAAAACACTCATTTACCACTTAAGGTAAATAGTGCGGGTGTTATTCCAGTCATTTTTGCTGTTTCATTCTTAATTACGCCTCCAACTATTGCACAGTTCTTCCCGAAACATGATGTATCGCAGTGGATTATTGCAAACTTTAACTATTCTCACCCAGTGGGAATGATCATATATGTTGCGCTCATTGTGGCCTTCACATACTTCTATGCATTTGTTCAGGTTAATCCAGAGCAAATGTCAGAGAATCTAAACAAGCAAGGTGGATATGTTCCAGGTATTCGTCCGGGTAAGAATACAGAACAATATCTAACAAAAATCTTGTATCGTTTGACCTTTGTGGGATCAATTTTCCTAGCAGCGATTGCAATCTTACCAGTTATCTTTACGAAATTGGGAAATCTTCCTCCATCTGCACAGATTGGTGGAACGAGTATGTTAATCGTTGTCGGCGTTGCTTTAGAAACAATGAAGCAGCTAGAAAGCCAATTAGTAAAACGCCATTACAAAGGGTTTATCAAGCAGTGAGTAAGTGGGAAGAATTATCTTCCCTACATGCTCATGTACTGAGGGGGAACAAGGATGAACTTAATTTTAATGGGGCTTCCTGGTGCTGGTAAAGGTACACAAGCCGAACAGATTGTTGCCAAGTATAACATCCCTCACATCTCAACGGGAGATATGTTCCGTGCAGCTATGAAGGCTGAAACTGAACTTGGTTTACAAGCAAAATCTTTTATTGATAAAGGTGCGCTTGTTCCAGATGAAGTTACAATCGGAATTGTTCGTGAACGTTTAAGTCAAGAAGACTGTATTAAAGGATTCTTATTAGATGGTTTCCCACGAACTGTTGCACAAGCATCAGCTCTTGAAGAGATTATGAAAGATCTTGGCAAAAAAATCGATTATGTTTTAAACATTAATGTGGATTCAGGGTTGTTATTAACACGCCTTACAGGTCGTCGCATTTGTAAAGAGTGCGGTGCGACTTACCACTTAGAATTCAATCCGCCAGCAAAAGCTGATGTGTGCGATAAATGTGGTGGCGAATTATATCAACGCTCTGATGACAACGAGGAAACTGTAGCAAATCGTTTAGATGTAAATATTAAGCAAACAAAACCTTTGCTTGATTTCTACGGGGAGCTTGGTTACTTAGAAAGCATTAATGGTGAGCAAGATATCAATAAAGTATTTGCTGATATCGATGTTCTCATCGGGTGCTTAGCGTAATGATCATCTGCAAAACTCCTCGCGAGATAGAAATCATGCGAGAAGCTGGCAGGATCGTTGCTTTAACTCATCAAGAGTTGAAACAACATATTACTCCAGGAATTACAACGAAAGAGCTCAATCAAATAGCGGAAAAGACGATTCGAAAATATGGTGCTACGCCATCTTTTAAAGGATATAACGGATTTCCGGGGAGCATATGTGCTTCTGTAAATGAAGAGCTTGTACACGGGATTCCAGGGAAGCGTAAGCTCGAAGAGGGCGATATCATCAGTATCGATATTGGTGCGAAATACAATGGGTACCATGGAGATTCTGCATGGACGTATCCAGTTGGAAACATTTCTGAATCTGTTCAAAAGTTACTTGATGTCACAGAAAAATCGTTGTATCTTGGTCTAGAACAAGTAAAACCAGGCGAAAGATTATCAAATATCTCACATGCGGTTCAAACCCATGCTGAAGAGAATGGATTCTCGATTGTTAGGGAGTATGTTGGTCACGGAATCGGGCAAGACTTACATGAGGACCCTCAAATCCCGCACTATGGTCCACCAAATAGAGGCCCTAGATTAAAGCCGGGAATGGTCATCTGTGTTGAGCCGATGGTGAATCAAGGAAGACGATATGTAAAAACACTATCTGATGACTGGACAGTGGTAACGGTAGATGGTAAATGGTGTGCCCACTTTGAGCACACGATTGCTCTTACAGAAGCAGGATACGAAATCCTTACCACTTTATAAGTAGCTGGCTCTCCGGGATTTCAGAGCAGTGTAAAATGTTACTGATTTGAAGAAGGGAGAACTATTGAATGGCTAAAGATGATGTAATTGAAGTCGAAGGTACCGTTCTTGAAACGTTGCCAAATGCTATGTTCAAAGTAGAATTAGAGAATGGGCATGTCGTATTGGCTCACGTTTCTGGTAAAATCCGTATGAACTTCATTCGTATTTTACCAGGAGACAAAGTTACGGTAGAATTATCTCCGTACGATTTAAATCGTGGTCGTATTACGTACCGTTTTAAATAATATAGCACTCCGTAATCTTTAAGGAGGTTCGAGACATGAAAGTAAGACCGTCAGTTAAACCAATCTGCGAAAAATGTAAAGTTATTCGTAGACGTGGAAAAGTAATGGTTATTTGTGAAAACCCTAAACATAAACAAAAACAAGGTTAATCAGAAGGAGGTGCATTCAGAATGGCACGTATCGCAGGTGTAGATATTCCTCGTGACAAGCGCGTTGTTATTTCTTTAACTTACGTATTCGGCATTGGTCGCCCAACTGCTGAAAAAATCATTACAGAAGCTGGTATTTCTTCGGAAGCACGAGTTCGTGATTTATCGGAAGATGAATTAGGACGTATCCGTGATATCATCGATCGTATTAAAGTTGAGGGAGACCTTCGTCGTGAAGTATCTCTTAACATTAAACGTCTAATGGAGATCGGTTCTTACCGTGGTCTTCGTCACCGTCGTGGTTTACCAGTTCGTGGTCAAAACTCTAAAAACAATGCTCGTACACGTAAAGGTCCACGTCGTACAGTAGCAAATAAAAAGAAATAATAAGTAAAGGAGGTTGAACTAACAATGGCACGTAAAACAAACACTCGTAAAAAACGTGTGAAAAAGAATATTGAAGCTGGTATAGCTCATATTCGTTCTACTTTCAACAACACAATCGTAACACTTACAGATACTCACGGTAACGCACTTTCTTGGTCTAGTGCTGGTGCACTTGGTTTCCGTGGATCTCGTAAATCTACTCCATTCGCTGCGCAAATGGCTGCTGAAGCTGCTTCTAAAGTTGCAATGGAGCATGGTTTAAAAACTTTAGAGGTTACTGTTAAAGGTCCTGGTGCTGGTCGTGAAGCTGCAATTCGTGCTCTTCAAGCGGCAGGTCTAGAAGTAACAGCAATTAGAGATGTTACTCCAGTTCCTCATAATGGATGTCGTCCACCAAAACGTCGTCGTGTGTAATTTTTCTGTATAGAATTTTCCCTTTTGTCTATAATGGATATGATGCATTATCGAGAAATTTCGTACAGAAACATCGCTTGTTGTGCACAATCGGGAACTGCCTAAGGGGGACTTTCGGTTAAACAGAGGTTCTTCCTTTGTTTAACCGGGGTTTCGACGTTTTGAAGGAGGGTTTAGTTAATGATTGAAATCGAAAAACCGAAAATCGAAACGGTTGAACTTAACGAAGATGCTAAGTATGGCAAATTCGTGATTGAACCGCTTGAGCGTGGATATGGTACTACTTTGGGTCACT